>JAFCZI010000381.1 GCA_019314425.1 Deltaproteobacteria bacterium
CTCTAAATATGCTGCCATACATGCTCGTCACCTTTCCGACAAGGTCTGCCTCATTGAGCGAACTCCCTCAATTGGAAAACGAAGAACGCTCACCTGGAAGCAGTTTAATGACGCCATTAACCGCGTTGCCAACTATCTGGCAAAGGAATGTGGCGTTAAAGACGGCGATCCGGTCATGCACCTTCAAAACAACTCTCTTGAATGGTTGATTACCTACTTTGCCATCATTCGTCTGGGGGCCACGGTCGTGCCCTTGAATTTCAGGTTTGAAAGTGCTGATGTTTTGTATGCAGCGGGAGTTTGTAACCCCCAGGTTTTTCTCATCGGCTCCGAGTTTTTAAAAGTGGTGCAACCGATTCAACAAAAGCTAAAAACAGTTAAAACCTATATCTGCATCGGAGATACCGTTCCTGATGACATGATCGACTATGCAAAAGTAGATGCATACGATGATTTCTCGGATGCAATGGTCGATGTGGCGGACACTCATAACCTTGCCATGATGTTCACCTCCGGTACGACAGGAACGCCCAAACCGGTGATACACACCCATTTTTCTATGAAAAACACGGCTGCCGGAAACGGCATGACATATTTTGTCGAAAAAAATGACAACTATCTTATTTTTCTGCCCCTGTTCCACAGTGGTACCATGTTTTTATGGGCACCGTTTTACGCCACGGGAGCCACGGGCACCATACTCCGGGAATACAACGAGGCAAAATATATCTTCGAGGCCCTGGCGGAAGAAAAATGTACTGACACCCTTTTTGTCGTCCCGATAGCCATCATGCTGCTGACTGCCATTGACAACGGCATCATCAACCTGGCTGATTATGATTTATCAGACTGGAGATACATGGAAATAGGTGCCCAGCCGGTACCCTTTGACATTATGGAAAAACTGGTTGAGATCCTATCCTGCGGCGTCTCCAATATTTATGGCATTACGGAAGGTGGCGGCGGAGGTCTGTTCAATCTCTATCCTGAAGATGTTTTAAGAAAACCCGGCTCCATTGGGAAACCCACCTATGGAGTGGAGGCAAAGCTTGTTGATTGGGACGGCAGCGAACTATCTGATGGTTCGGTCGGCGAGCTGCTTTTTTCAACAGAACGTATGATGAAAGAATATCATGGTAATCCGAAAATGACCGCCGCCGCCTTTCAAGACGGATGGCTCTGTTCGGGCGATCTGTTGACAACCGATGAAGAAGGTTTTTACTACATTGTTGACCGAATGAAGGATATGATAACCAGCGGCGGAGAAAACATTTATCCGGTGGAAATCGAAAATGCCCTCATGGATCACCCTGATATAGAAGATGTAGCATGTATCGGATATCCGGATGATCGCCTGGTTGAAATCGTGCTGGCGGTGGTTCAACTCAAAGCGGGCAAAGAAATGACTGAAGAGGAACTTATCGAGTATGCCAAATCAAAAATGGCGACCTACAAAACTCCTCGTAAAGCTATTTTTGCCGAAATACCACGCAGCGTGACAGGAAAAACGATGAAACCGGTGCTCAGAAAAAAATATACGGGAAGACAAGAAGCCTTTAAAAGTCTTGTTTAACCCTACAACGATACTTGCTCTATTTTATCAAGCTCTCGCAAACACCTTCGCCTGTGTGACAGGCAGGCACGATAGTTTTTGGTTTGGACCCAAAGGATTTGATCGCTAAGCTGCGACAGCGTAATAGACGGTGCTTTTTTCTTATCCTGATTTTCAGGTGAGACTACTTTTAAGTCCGACAGGCTCCCAGCCAAGAAATTTCAGGGCTACACCATATACTGCGCTACAAGTTCGGCGATATCCCTGGTCCGGACTGTCTCTACCTTTTCCATTTCTTTGATACCGTCTTCAATCATCGTCAGACAGAAGGGGCAACTCACCGCAACGGTTGTAGCATGCAGATCGAGGATTTCCCTTGTCCGCTCAAGATATATTTTTGTGCCTATGCTTTCTTCCATCCACATTCGGCCCCCACCTGCACCGCAACAAAAACTTTCTTTGCCGCTTCGATCCATCTCCCTGATCTCATCAATAGAAACAGCTTGCAGCACTGACCTCGGCTGGCGGTAAATGTCGTTATAGCGGCCGAGATAACATGGATCATGGTATGTTACCGTGCCTTTCATCGATTGGTTTAGCTTGATTTTTCCCTCTTTTATAAGCTGCTCAATGAATTCGCTATGATGGATGAGCTGATAATTTCCTCCCAGTTGCGGATAGTCATGCTTGAGCGTATTGAGGCAATGGGGGCAGGCTGCGATGATCTTTTTAACGTTATATCCATTGAGAGTTTCGACATTTTCCTGGGCCAGCATCTGAAACAGCATTTCATTTCCGACACGTCTGGCAAAATCACCTGTACATTTTTCCTCCACCCCGAGAATACCGAAGCTGACGCCTGCTTTTTGCAGAATCTTCACCAGACTGACAGATA
>JAFCZI010000382.1 GCA_019314425.1 Deltaproteobacteria bacterium
TGATTTCAAAGGGAAGATCAACCGTGTGTTTTACCGGCCTGTTGGCGTAAACCTGCTTTTTTTGGAGCAGCTTCTTTGGCGTTTCCCTGGGCTTTGGTTTTTCTTTTTTCTCTTTTCTGCGGGCCGGGGGCTCAAGCCGCTTGATCCAGATGACCTCGACTTTTTCAATATACGGGGAATATTCGATCCTGCCCGCATCCCTGTCGATCAGACGCGGCATGAGATCAAAAAAGACAAGGTTGAGCGCCAACGAGAAGGCCACGGCGACCGTCCACAAGGTAGTGGATCGCACCGGCCTCCAAACTCCCGCATATTTTGCCGTTGCCGGTTTCATCTTTATACCCATGCCATTGCTATTTTGCTTCCGACGGCAGACCGGCGCCTAATGAGACGTTTTTAGCCCCCGCGAGTTTGCATTCGTCCATGACGTTGACGGCGATGCCGGTCCGGCTTTCCCGGTCGGCCACGACAATGACGGCCCCTTCCGGATTCTCGGCCAGGGCGCGTTCCACGTTGGCCCTGACCGCCCGAATATCGATCTCACGCCTGTCCATGAAGATCCGGTCATCCTTCGTAATCCCGACGAGGATATTCGCCTTTTCCTTGCTGACCGCCGTGGCCGCAGTGGGCCGGTTGATATCAACCCCGGTTTCCCTGACAAAACTGGTGGTGACCAGGAAGAAAATCAGCAGGATAAACACCATGTCTATCAAGGGCGCCATATTCAACTCGATGCTTCTATTTTTTGCCTTACGCGATGCCTTAATGTTCAGCATGATTCCGACTCCCAAAAATTAAAACGGTTTCTCGTACTGTTACACATGCCGCCTCAAATAGATGCCCACCGCGGAAATACGCTGTTTCAGGTTCTTGGCCCGGCGATTGAGAAAACCGCTCATATAAAGCCCTGGAATCGCCACCAGCAGACCGGTCGGGTGGTGATCAGCGCCTCTGAAATCCCGCCCGCCATGGCCTTGGCGTTTCCCGTCCCGAAAACGGAAATAATGTCAAAGGTCGCAATCATGCCGGTTACGGTTCCCAGAAGCCCCAGAAGGGGCGCCAGCGCAGCAAGAACGGCGATCAGCGACAGGTATCGATTTAATGATGAAACCAAAACGAGCACCGTCTCATCCAGAATAAATCGGTCCACCCCGGCCTTGCCGCAACGACTGCGTAAAAACCCGTTAACCAGCAGGGCCACGGCGCCCCTGTATTGTTTTGGATCCGGCAATTCAGAGGCTTTTACATGCGCCAACGCGGTTTTCCGGCCCATATTCCTGAGATACAGCCGTCTGAAGAAAAAAACCCGGTTGATGATGAGCGTCCACATCAGGACCGAAATCACCATCAGGGGAATCATAACCATACCCCCGGCCGAAAAAAAGGCTTCCATACCGAGGATATGGTCCTGAAAAATCGGACTCATATTCCTTCCCTCGCCTTAAACACGGTGTTCACAAATGTAACCGCCTTTTTTTCCATCTGACCGATCAGGTTCTCCACCTTTCCGGACAAGAGGGTGTGACACAGCATGATCGGAATGGCCACTGAAAGCCCCAGCATGGTGGTCACCAGAGCCTCCGATATCCCCCCAGACATCATCCTCGGGTCCCCCGTGCCATGGCAGGTAATAACATGAAAGGTATTGATCATGCCGGTAACCGTTCCCAAAAGCCCCAAAAGGGGCGCAATAGCCGCCAGCATGCCCAGGGTGGACAAAAACCGTTCCAGTTTCGGAATTTCATTCAATATGGCTTCCTGAAGAACGTTCTCCATGTCTTCACGACTCATATTTCGGCTGTTGATTCCGGCCAGCAGCATGCCGGGTATCGGTTTTTTCCCGGCCCGTTTGCAAAGGTCCGTACACTTGCCCCATTCGTTCCGGGCCGCATGGCCGCACACAACATCGACAAAACGGTCTGCATTGATACCTTTCCGGCACAGATAGAGGATCCTCTCTAAAATAATCAGCAAAGCCAGAATTCCGATGCCGAGGATGGGGTACACGATGGGACCCCCTTTTGGAATCTGTTCCATGAGGCTCAGTCGATGGGTCAACTGCCGCAGGGCCGCTCCCTTTGAAATATCGATGGGAACATCATCGGATTCGCCCTTTAGATACGCTTCTAACTTTTTTGCCATGCGTGGCGGAGGGAATTTGGAAAGGGCGAACAGATGCCTGTTGTCATCGGAATAGAGCAAAAATCCGGTTTCCTCAGGAGACTGATAGATGGCTGAAAAATTACCCAATACCAGAATATCACCGGAAACTTCCTCCCCCGCCCGATTTACAAACGGCCCTTCTTCGATCCGGACCTGCCCGGACAGAATGATTTGGGTGTGGCTCTTTTGCATTTTCGATATAACGATTGCTGTGGTTGCTATCCTGTTCATTCGTCTGGTGAGAGTTTACTTGATTATTTTAAGATGGCCGGTGTTCTTAGC
>JAFCZI010000383.1 GCA_019314425.1 Deltaproteobacteria bacterium
TTCAGACATTAACCGGACGTGGATCACCCGGTTATAACGTATAACCTCCCGTTCCGCTTAAACGGCGGTTGTCTACGGGAAGGCTCGAAAGTGTTATAGTTTCGTTGTAGGTATGGAAGCCTTTTATCGGGTGCGAGTCCCGATCAACGTGTCCAGTATCGTGTAGCATATGTATGGAGTGAATAACGATGAAAGCATACACAGCAATCGTGAAAATAAGTGATATCGTTAAAGAAGCATCACTGGATGACGACGAGAAGATCAATAAGATCGTTGATATATTGGATGACATTGATTATGGAGGTGCGGTGTAGGGGGTTACTATGAAAACGCGTACAAAGATATTGGCAGTCGTTGTTGTATTGGCGGCTGTGTGTGTGGTTGGAATAATAATCGATGATCTTTCTGCGCCTAAGTACTCGTATTATTCTGTAAACTCTGTCCCAAGTGGGGCAACGGTTTGGGTGTATAGTAATGGATGCGGTACTAGTTCTGGTGATTGGATAACTCCATGTACTGTTAATGCGCATGTTGGAACAAACGCGGTTATAGAGGTTGAGAAGTCAGGTTATCACATAATGGAAAGGAACGTTTATGCAAGTCACGAAGGATACGTTAGTACGGAGACGTTCGTGTTGCAAACAGATAATCCGGTTGACAATCTCGGAAGATGGATATTTGGGTGATGTATTCATCACTCCATTTTATTTTTTGGTCTGCGAATGTTTATTCGCACTGATGATGGCTGCGAAACAGCCGAAACCAATGCAAAGGAGGATATAAAAGTTATGAGTACGCATACGAAAATGTGCGTGGCGATGTCGCTTCATGTGATATTCGTTTTAACTCTTGGAATCGGAGTGTTAAGTATATGATTCGTGTAGATACAGGCTGCGTAGGATGCGGTTACTTCACCAACGAACCCCCCCCCCCCCCCGCATTCGACTGTTCTCCTGCATCATGCTTACGATTACAGAAGATACAACAAAAGATTTAAGTAAGATAGAGACATATAGTAATGTGTAGGCTGCGCAGGACGCGGTTACTTCAAGCACAATGGAACAATACACCGTTTCTGTTTGTACACCTACACACATTTATGTACCGGTAGCTCAGCTAGGCCAGAGCGCGTAATTACCGTAGTCGACTGTTCACCGAAACGGTTGCGTAGATTACGGTTACTTCCCTTTAAGGACGATGTCGCTGGTTCAAATCCAGCCCGGTACGTTACAGTAATGTAGGCTGCGTAGAATGCGGTTACTTCAATTAATAATGGAACTATACACCGCATTCGTTTGTTCACCTACACATATAGCAGGGATAGCTCAGCGGTAGAGCGCGAGATGAAACAAAGCTGTATTCGACTGTTCACCGAAACGGTTGCGTAGAATACAGATACTTCTGGGATCTCGATGTCGGTGGTTCGATTCCACTTCCTTGCATTGGGCTGCGTAGGGCACGGTTACTTCACAAAATGTAATTTTGTATTAATGAACCGTGCCCGAATGTTCACCCAACACACGTATATAAACCAGTAGAAGGAGGCTGCGAAACACGAAGTTTAATAAGAATAGACCGATATGGCTACAGGTGAAAGAGCACCCTGACGCCGTAGAGAACTATGAGGGCGGATTGAGCTTTACGGTTGATCCGCGGACAGAACTATATCTTAGGGCTGCGTCATGCCTTGTTGGTGAGCAGAAGTTCTATGAAAGCGCAAACTTTGCGGATCATGAACTTATCAGTGCTATCCATAATGTGTTGCGTATTGACCCGGAGTTCGTTCTGCAACTTGCCGTGTATTTGAGGGAGCAGATGCATCTAAGGTCAGTACCGCTTGTGTTGTGTGCCGAGTATGCTAACGTTGCTCCTGGAAGTGTTATGGGCGCTAGGAAGTATATCAGTAGGTGCATCGCACGTGCTGACGAACTGACCGAGATCATAGCGTATCAATTCTCGAGGAATGAGGTATCGCCAAGGAAGGCAAAGTTGCCTATGGCGATCAAGGCAGGAGTTGCAGCAGCGTACCCCAAGTTCAGCGGGTACCAGTTGGCGAAGTATAATCGCGACGGTGGTGTCACTCTTAAGGATGCGTTATTTATGACGCACCCAATTCCAGATAACGAGTTACAGCAGAATAGCTGGGACGCTTTAGTGGACGGAACACTCGCATCTCCTGAAACATGGGAAGTTATGCGTAGTACTGGACGAATGACCTGGCATGACGTAGTTAACGATGTCTTCCATAAGGACGGGAAGATTATGAGTTATATGGCGCAGTTGAGGAATATTCGCAACATACTAAACAGCGATGATGTCACGGATAGTGATGTCAGGCTAATGTGCGATATGATCTCTAACGAAAACGCCGTGCACATGTCGAAGCAACTTCCGTTCAGGTTCTTGAGTGCATACAAAGTATTGCAGGAGATCGATCACCACAT
>JAFCZI010000384.1 GCA_019314425.1 Deltaproteobacteria bacterium
CGTCGGATTGTTGCCGGTATTTTCTGCCTTGGCCCGGGAAGAAACAGTTCTGGATAAAAAATGTACGGTCTGTCATGAGGTGGATGTTATCTTGGAACATCGTCGGACGGTAAGCGAGTGGCAGGAGATTGTCATCCGAATGGCTGGGTATGCCGAAGGAGAATTATCTAAGGTTGACCAGCTAGTTGTCCTGAATTATTTGAAACAGCACTTGGCAGTGAAAGTTGTTAAATAGACTTTTTGTCGGTATTTAACCTGTGATAAATAACTGAAAAGCAAGGAGATGAAAAATGGAAAAGTATGTATGTGAAGTTTGTGGCTATATTTATGATCCGGAAAATGGTGATCCTGATAATGGCATTGATGCCGGGACAAAATTTAGCGATCTTCCCGATGACTGGGCCTGCCCACTATGCGGGGCGGACAAAGATAGTTTCAGCCCGATGGAAAACTGATTGTTCCTTTTGAAGGAGTTGTGATTATGACGAAAATTTTGATTGTTTATGATTCTTTGCGTGGCGGTACCAAGCGGATTGCCGATCTCGTGGCACAAATGCTGACCGACAGCCGTCATCAGGTGGCGGTGTCGAAACCGGCCAAGGTTACGGCAGCTGATTTGGAAGCAGCTGATTTCCTGATGTTGGGAGGTCCGACCTATCACAAGGACCTCATTGGGCCGATGAAAACCTTTTTATTCAAGGTTGCGGATGCCAAACTGGAAGGCAAGCCTGGAGCGGCCTTTTCATCTTTCGGTTGGAGCGGCGAGTCTTTGGGCATTTTGGAAGATACGATGAAAAATCTTTTTAAGATGAATTTGGTTGTTGATGGATTAAAACTGAAACAGACGCCGGTAATGGCCAAGGTGAAAGCAGCGGTTGAGCCGTTTGTCAAACAGATTGATGCCGCATTGTAATTTCTGATGTAACCTAAATTCCATTCTATGTATGTCATTAAAGCGGGTGATGAATGGCTTTCCAGCCATAAGTCATTCGCTTTTTTTTATTCCAGAGATGTTCCGATATGGTTCACGCTCATTCTCGCCGGCCGTTCATGGCCTGCCTGTCGGCAGACACGGCTATGAGCCAAGCCCGGACATCCTATGATGGTTCCCTGGCAAGACAACTTAATACTACAGCGACATTTTGGTATATAACTGTGGTTCTATCTTTAAAAGACGTTTTTTTCTATGAGATTTGCAGGCCGCATAATTTCTTCGCGTGTGATATCTGATTATTTCTAAAGCTTGCTTTTTGTTAAGTGAAGCCAGTGGCAATACCACCATTACTAACCTTTGAGCCTGAGCCAATGTCAATGCCGGTGTTTTTTTTAAATTTAAGGCGTAATTGAAAAAGAAAGCTGAGAGCAAGAAAAACATATAGCATATGTCGATGCCACGCTGGCCATGAACGGTGTTCATAATCACCCATTCCAAGATGGCTCTTGCCATCTTGGAAGCATTGCTCGATTGGCCAGCGCATTAATGATGCTTTGCAGAGTTCCTTAAACGGTATATCTTCGGGAGCATTGGAGAGTGCAAACTTTATCTGGCCATCCGAAGAGCGGCGAAGAAATAACCAAACGGGAGATTCCCCTGGCAACCCATTTCTGGAAGGGTAAACTCTGAAGGCTGATACATCAGCTATGATCGGTTCTTTAGCACCTTCATCCAAAACTACAGATGTCCACTTAATGTTATGGAACTTAGCTATATTTGAAACTTTTCCAGCTTCAACCTGTCCGGGCAAAATGGTTTCTTTTTTCGGTCGACACCCACGACCTTTGTAGGGAGGGAGCCCAACTTTGGGTTTCTCAAGGAAAACTCTTGCGTCAGAGCGGATATGGGCGAAATAAGAGAGATCTTCCGGTAAACTATTCAGAAAATTGATGTCTGAACCAAAGGTAGCATCGCAACCGACCCACTTAGCTTGGAAACGATTGGATTTTGCCACGTTTTCTATAAGTTCAAGAGCAATTTGCAACTTGGTTTTAAATGTTAAATCTGAAGGAACGAGATTGTCCGTGCGCCTTTCCGCATATTCTTCAGAGAACCATATTTTGGGCATATACAACTGGGAAGTGAGCAAACCATAACCTTTTTTGGAAGAATAACCAACGAAAACACCGGATTGACAGTTGTCTATTTTGCCTGCTTCTCCACAATATTGTCGGCTGACACCAACAGATTCTTTTCCTTTTTTGAGGAAGTCGGAGCCGTCAACATTAATCATTCCTCCAAGGCAAGAGATTGTTTCTGACAATATAGTTTGGTGTATGTTTTCCATTACTTGTTGATCCCAGCGATATGTTTTCACAAATCGTTGCAGAGAACGAACTGATTGTCCTTCTGAAAACTCAAGAGCGATAGACTCAACAGATTTTGCCTTACTGTTGCTGGGCAAACCGGAAAAATAAGCCAAGCCTAATCGTTGTTGCT
>JAFCZI010000101.1 GCA_019314425.1 Deltaproteobacteria bacterium
GTCAAAGCAGCATCACCTTCATGGACGGCGAGGAAGGTGTTTTGAGGTATCGAGGCGTCCCTGTGGAGCAGTTGGCCGAGGATTCCACTTTCAGGGAAACAGCCTATCTTCTGATCAATGGGGATTTGCCCACCCATGAGGAATTACAGCGATTTTCCGTGCAGCTAAACGACCACAGCCTGGTTCACGAGGACATGCGCTCATTTTTTGAAAATTATCCGAGAGGGGCGCACCCCATGGGCATGCTCTCCTCCATGATCAACGCTCTGAGGGCATTTTACCCCAACCTTCGAGAACGAAGCGAGGAAGAGGAGGTCAATATCACGTTTGCCAGGCTTCTGTCCAAGGTCAGAACCCTGGCGGCCATGAGTTACAGGATTTCCCTGGGTCATAAGGTGATGTACCCACGGCACGACCTATCCTACTGCGCCAATTTTCTGAACATGATGTTTGATTCACCCGTAAAGCCCTATGTGATTGACGAAGATCTGGTGGATGCACTGAATGTTTTCTGGATCCTGCATGCGGACCATGAACAGAACTGTTCCACCTCCTCGGTTCGAGCTGTGGGAAGCGCCAGGGTTAACCTGTATGCCGCCATTTCCGCTGGTATATCGGCATTATGGGGGCCCTTGCACGGGGGGGCCAATCAAGCGGTAATTGAGATGCTTCAGGAGATACACGACAACGGCGGGGATACAGCCCCTTTCATTGCCCGAGCCAAGGACCGAAATGATTCCTTCCGGCTGATGGGATTTGGGCACCGGGTTTATAAAACCTTTGATCCCAGGGCCCGCATTATGGAAACGGTATGCAACAAGGTGCTTAAAAAGCTACACCGGGAAGACCCCCTTCTGCCCATTGCCAAGCAGCTGGAGGAAGTGGCCTTGAAAGACAGTTATTTCATTGATCACAACCTTTACCCGAATGTGGATTTTTACTCCGGCATTGTTCTGCGGGCCATCGGTATTCCCCTTAACATGTTTCCGGTCATGTTTGCCATTGGGCGCTTGCCCGGCTGGATTTCCCAGTGGAAGGAGAGCTTGGATGATCCCAAATGGAAAATCTACCGCCCGAGACAGATCTACACCGGCTCTCACAAAAGGGATTATGTCCCCATGAAAGAGCGCGGGTGATCATGAGCCGATGTTCTCCGCAATGGCCGCGCCGAACTCCGAACACTTGACCTCTGTTGCCCCCTCCATCTGACGGGCCAGATCGTAGGTGACCGTCCCTTGTTGAATGGTTTTTTTAAGGGCCGCAACCACCATTTCCGCCGCCTCGTCCCAATGAATAAACCGGAGCATTTCAACCCCGGACAGAATCAAGGAACCGGGGTTGACCTTGTCCTGTCCCGCATACTTGGGGGCTGTGCCGTGGGTGGCTTCGAACAAGGCGCAACAATTCCCGATATTCGCGCCGGGGGCCATCCCCAAACCGCCCACCTGGGCTGCGGCCGCGTCGGAGAGATAATCGCCGTTCAAGTTAGGCGTGGCAATCACGTCATACTCTTCCGGGCGCAAAAGGAGCTGCTGAAACATGGCGTCGGCGATACGGTCCTTGATCACAATCCGACCCTCAGGCTGCTTGCCCTGGAATTTTCCATAAAGATCCGCTTCCGTCAGTGTAACATCCCCGTATGCTTCACGCGCGACATCATACCCCCAGTCCCTGAACGCGCCTTCCGTGTATTTCATGATGTTTCCCTTGTGGACCAGGGTTACGCTCTTCCGGTGGTGGTCCAGCGCATATTGAATGGCCATGGACACCAGGCGATCGGTGTTTGCTTTACTCATGGGCTTGATGCCAACGGCACTCTCCAGGGAAACGGTCGTGCCACCCGCAGCCCCGGACCTGGCGTTGACCCAGGTCAGCAACTCACGGGCGTCGGTGGATCCGGCTGGCCATTCCAATCCCGCATAAACGTCCTCCGTGTTCTCCCTGAAGATCACTATATCCATTCGCTCGGGATGGATCACCGGCGCGGGGACGCCCGGAAGGTAACGAACCGGCCGGACGCAGGCGTACAGGTCAAGGGTTTGACGAAGCGCGACGTTCAGAGAGCGAATCCCCCCCCCCACAGGTGTTGTGAGGGGGCCTTTGAGAGCCACGCCGTAACGGGATATGGCCGAAAGCGTTTCTTTGGGAAGGGGGTTTTTTACCCCATAGTGTTCCTGCGCTTTTTCCCCGGCCAGGATTTCCCGCCAAGAGAGGCGCCGATGGCCCCCGTAAGCCTTCTGTACCGCTGCATCCAGAACCCATTTACAGGCAGCCTGGATGTCGGGGCCAATGCCGTCCCCTTCGATAAAAGGAATGATGGGAAAATTTGGTACAACGGGCCGATGATCCGCATCCCACCGGATGACGTTTACAGATTCGTTTGCATCGGGAATATTCTGAATTTCCATTTTCTATTTCTCCATGACTGAAGGGGGGGTAGAGGCAAGGCATACCTTGTCTCTACCCTAGATTACCGTTCATCTTAACAATTGATAGTGGCTTTTGCCAAGGTGAAATGACGCTTTTTGCAAACGGCCCAAGATTCCCGAAAACCATTCAGCAACATTGACAGTTACGCCATAGCATTGTAAACAGATTAATCTATCACAAGCTTCTAAAGAGGAGACAAAAAAACATGCAACATTCGTTTGACTGTGAAAGCGCCCGGAAGATTTTATTCGGGAAACGCCGTGAACTGGACCGGGGGCTTTCTTATGCGGAAAAAATCCTCTTTCTTCATGAAGTACGGCAACATCCACCCCAAAGGCTGAGGCCGGGGGTCGATCAACTCTTTCTTTCTCCCGATCGGGTAGCCATGCAGGATGCAACCGCTCAGATGGCCATGCTTCAGTTCATGCAGACCGGCCAGAAAAAAACCCATGTTTCCGCCACCATTCATTGCGATCATCTCATCCGTGCAGGCCAGGGCGCCGATGTGGATTTGCAGAATGCTCTGGACGCCAATAAGGAAGTGTACGATTTTCTCTCTTCAGCGGCAATGAAATACGGTATCGGCTTCTGGGGGCCGGGTTCGGGCATTATTCACCAGGTCCTTTTAGAAAATTATGCCTTTCCGGGGGGGCTTATGATCGGAACCGATTCGCACACCCCCAACGCGGGTGGACTGGGGATGATCGCCATCGGGGTGGGCGGGGCCGATGCAGCGGAGGTCATGGCCGGGCTGCCCTGGGAAACGACCTTTCCCGCTCTCGTGGGGGTTAGATTGACAGGCGCGCTCACCGGATGGGCATCGGCCAAAGACGTGATCCTGGAAATGCTGAAACGGTTCACCGTCAAGGGGGGAACCGGGAAAATCTTTGAATATTTCGGCGAGGGCGCCAAAACCCTCTCTGCCGCCCAGAAGGCGACCATTACCAATATGGGGGCGGAGCTGGGGGCCACCAGCTCTGTATTTGCTTATGACGAAAGCATGGACGCCTACCTGAAAAATACCGGTCGAGAGACGGATGCCGCCGCAGCCGCCGCATGTTCGGATATTCTGTGCCGGGACGAAATCTGCACCACCGATCCGGAACGTGTTTACGACCAGTACCTGGAACTGGATCTCGGCACTGTCAAACCGGCCCATGCGGGTCCCTTCAGCCCCGATCGGATCACAAAGGTTGAAAATTTCAGAGGACTTGTGGCCTCGGAAAAATGGCCCGATAAGGTATCCGCCGTTCTCATGGGGTCCTGCACCAATTCCTCCTATTCAGATTTGTATGCCGTCGCTCAAATTCTTGAACAGGGGGAGCGGCACGGGTGCAGGGTTAAAGTCCCGTTCATGTTGTCACCGGGTTCGGAGCAAATCTACGAAACCATCAAACGGGACGGCATTCTTCAAAAACTGGTGAGCGCCGGTGCCGTCATTCTTGCCGCAGCCTGCGGCCCCTGCATCGGGCAATGGGACCGGAAGGATTCTGAAAAAGGCCTGAAAAACATCATGTTCTCTACGTTCAACCGAAATTTCAAGGCCCGAAACGACGCCAATCCCGAAACCCTGGCCTTTCTGACTTCACCCGCCATGGCAGCATGCCTCGCCCTTTCAGGAAATGCTGGGTTTAACCCCGAAACCGACGGCCTGACGGGGGCTGACGGAGAAGCCTTTCATCTAAGGCCCCCCGATCCGCCCCCGCTGCCTGAAAAAGGCCTGGCGCTTTACAAATCCGCATACGTTGCTGCAGAAGCAAAGGATAAGACGTTCCCCATAAAGATCGATCCCCATTCAGAAAGGCTTGAACTGCTCAAGCCCTTTGCGCCATGGGATGGAAATGATTTCAGAGACTTGCCCGTTCTCGTCAAAACCAGGGGGAAAACCACCACGGATCACATCTCCCCGGGCGGGAAATGGCTCAAATACCGGGGGCACCTGACCCACATCTCACAAAATATGCTCGCGGGCGCCTTAAACGCTTTTACCCATGAAACCGGTCATGGTACGGATGTTCTCACCGGTGAAAAAGGGATAAAATTCTCAGAACTTGCCGGAATCTATCAAAAAAAATGCGGTGGGTTCATCATTGTGGGCGATGAAAACTACGGCGAAGGATCCAGTCGGGAGCATGCCGCCATGAGCCCCCGGTTCCTGGGGGCCAAAACTGTCATCACCCGCTCTTTCGCCAGAATCCATGAGGCCAACCTCAAAAAACAGGGGGTTTTGCCGCTAACCTTCGCGAATCCTTCGGATTACGGCAAAATCAGCGAGGATGACCGGATAAGCCTGGTGGGTCTTGAAACCCTCCGCCCCCATGAACCGGTTCGGGCGATCATTCAGCCCAAGGAAGGCCCCGGCTTCGAGATTGAGCTCATACATACCCTGACAGATGAACAGATAAAATGGTTTAAGGCGGGGTCTGCGCTGAACACGGTACGGAGGTTAACATGACGACATTTGATCTGGTCATTCAAAACGGAACCCTCTTGACCATGGACCCCGAAAACAGGGTCATTGAAAATGGTTCCCTGTGCGTGTCGGGCGATAGCATTGCCCATTTGGGGGCTCACATTCCCGGAGGGTATAAATCGGGAAAAACAATTGATGCCAAAGGCGGTCTCATCCTTCCGGGACTCATTAACGGTCATACCCACGCGGCCATGAGCCTTTTCAAGGGGCTGGCGGACGACCTTCCGCTCATGGAATGGCTGAATCACTATATTTTCCCCGTTGAAAAGAACATGGACGCCGATTTTATCTACACCGGCACGCAATTGGCGTGCGCCGAGATGATCCTGTCCGGCACCACCTGTTTCTGCGACATGTACCTCTTTGAGGATCAGGTGGCCCAGGCCGCTTTTCAATCGGGGCTTCGCTGCCTCGCGGGTGAAGTGCTCTACGACTTCCCCTCTCCCAATTATGGGGATCTGGAGAGCGGTTTTGCGTACACCCAATGGCTCATCGAAAAATGGCGGGACAACCCCCTGATTTCCATCGCCGTGGAGCCGCACGCCCTGTTTACCTGCAATCCCGAACTGCTTCAGAGAGCCAACCAGTTGGCCTTGACTCACGAAAGGCCCATGATTCTCCATTTTGCCGAAACCCTGGCGGAGGTGGAAGAGATCAAAAAAAGATATGGCAAAACGCCCTTGGAACATCTGGATTCTCTGGGCATTCTGGGACCGCACCTGATTGCGGATCACGCCGTCCATTTGAATCCATCGGAGATTGACCAGATGGCTGAACACGGAATCCGGGTCATCCACAACCCGGAAAGCAATATGAAACTGGGCTCGGGCATTGCGCCGATACCCCGGATGATCGATCGAGGGATAACGGTCGGCATCGGAACCGACGGGGGCGCTTCCAACAATAACATGGACCTCTTTACGGAGATGGATATGGCGGCCAAACTCCACAAGGTCCAGGCCATGGACCCCACCGTCATGGACGCCCTGACCGTATTGAAAATGGCCACCATCGAAGGGGCCAGAGCCTTGGGGCTCTCCCATGAAACCGGCTCCCTTGAAACCGGGAAAAAGGCGGATATCATTATCATCGATACCCACAAACCTCATCTGACGCCCATGTACAACCCTTTTTCCCACCTGGTCTATGCGGCCAGAGGGCAGGATGTGAGCCACTCTATCATTAACGGGCAACTGGTCATGGAAAACCGTCAATTACTGACCCTGGACCTGGAAGAAATCATGGCACGGGCGATGGAAAAAGCAAAGGACGTTAGAAAATGGGTGTCGAACCCGTAAGACTTAAAGAAAACATCTACCCCGCCATCGGCAGCCGGCTGCTGGGCGTCCCCGAAGTATGGACCCTGGGGGCCAAGCCCAATTTCCCGGACTACACGCCTGAGGAACAGGCGTTCATCAGAAAATCCGACATCATCCTCTACCCCACACGTAATTATGCCGAGTTTCTGACCACCATGGGGAAAAAAATTTTCCCGAGCCTGGAAACCTACCTCTATGCCGACGAAAAGATTAAACAGACCACCCTGTTTTATATGCTGAATATCTCCCACCCCCGCACCCGGATTTATTATCGCCGCCACCACAAGGAAATCCTGAACCATTTTCATTATCCCTTTATCGGAAAACTGCCCAGGTCTTCGGCCCGGGGCAGGGGGGTTTATCTGATTGACAACGGAAAGCAGCTGGACGTTTATCTGGAACAGACCAAAATCGCCTACATTCAGGAATACATTCCTCACGAGCGGGACCTGCGGGTGGTCTTGATTAACCATCAGCCGATCATTGCCTACTGGCGAATCAGGGCGCCGGACAATTTCAGGACCAATTTGAGCCAGGGGGGGCGTATCGACTTTGACAACATTCCCCCCTCGGGGATTGCAGCGGCACAGAACGCCGCCCGGAAATGCAGGTTCAATGATGTGGGGATCGATCTTATTCGACACGATAATCAATGGCTCATCATCGAGGCCAATATGAAATACGGGCGCAAGGGGTTGAAGATGAAAGGACTTGACCTCAAAGAAATATTGAGGGCAAAATTGATGGCGGGGGAACTTTTCCCTTAGGGCGCCCTATTTGCGGGCTGATCCCATCTCGGACAGTCTCCATGAGATAAAACGATATGAGTATTGTTTCCCTTATCAAATCAACGATTCTTTCAAAACTCGATATGACTCCTCCGGGCCGGGAAGGTTTGAGGGTAGGAGACAAATTGGTTGGAAGAGTGCTTGAAATCAACAGCGGCAGCAAGGCGTTCATAGACTTCGGAAGATTTCGAGCATTAGCCGAGGTTGGGTTTCCCGCCAAAAAGGGGGAGGTCATAAACGTAAAGGTGCTCGAAAGTGGTACGCCGCTCAGGTTAAGCTTGGAAAAGGTTGCTACTGGCGCCGCCGGGGGGGCGAAAAAAACAGCTCTCCCGGGTGAGTTTCCTTCTAAAAATCTGATACGGGAACTTCGCTCCCAAATAAAAGACGCCCTTTATAGCCCTGATAAAATTAACAAAGAAAAGACAATCCCATCAGAAGTAAAAAACGCCATAATAAAACTAACTTCCCATTTTGAACCCATAGATATCAGCAAAAACATATCGCGGCTTTCTTCTCAACTTAAGACCCTTACAGACGGCTCCGGAATGTTTTACGAAAAGAAGATAGGGCAACTCATTGAAACATTGTCGCAAGACAAAAAGGATATCGGCCATAGGGAAGTCAATCAAATTCCGGAATCGAAAGCCATTGTTAACAAGGACCTGAAACCTGATCTGTTGATGCTGAAAGATTTACTTCTGATGGGATTGTCTTTTCTTTGTTAATTTTATCAGGGCTATAAAGGGCGTCTTTTATTTGGGAGCGAAGTTCCCGTAT
>JAFCZI010000385.1 GCA_019314425.1 Deltaproteobacteria bacterium
ATGCTCTTTTATTTTCCTTGCTTTCATGGTGGTGCCTCCTTTCGTTCTCAAAATTAGTGAATGTAGGTTATGCTACTATGCCCCCATTTGTAACGACCTTGACAGGAATGTCAAGTTTGGTTATTGAACCATTTAAAATCTGATATTCTGGGGTTTCACAGGTTTTTGGATATGGAAAAGCAGAACCTAACCTCTCGTTCTGCCCCCGGTTCCGCCCACACATCCCCGCCATGGCGGACCATGATCTCTTTTACGATGGCAAGCCCAGGCCTGTTCCCTGGGTTCCTTGAGCGCTTTTCTTGCGTTTGAAGACCTCAAAGATCCCTTCCAGGTCTTCTTCTCTGAGACCTGCGCCGTCATCCGTCACTGAAAAAATGTGGTGTGTTTCGGTTTCATCATGACCCAACGAAATATGCTTTAATCCATCTCCCCCGTATTTCAGGGCATTGTCCACCAGGTTCCGAATGACCCGGATCATGGACAACCGGTCTGCCTTGATTTCGGGTAGTTGCTCCGGTTGAGACCATTTTATCCCCGCCGCTTCCAGTCGCGCTGACACTTCGTCCCTTATGACTTCCACCACTTCACCCATTGGGATTTTTTCAAGGGAAAGGGGCGCTTCTCTGGTTGAAATGAAGGCATTGATGTGGTTGACCAGTTCTTCAATCAGCGCCGAGGTTTTGACAATCTGGTCGCAGGTCCGTTTCCCCTTGTCATCCAGCAGATGTTCCGATTGTTTTTGAAGCAGCATGGCCAGACCATGAATGCCGATGGCTGGGCTTTTGAGATCGTGTGAGATAGAATAGGAAAACAGCTTGATTTTATCCGCACTTTCCTGAACCTGGCTTTCCGCTATCTTTCGCTTTTCCGCCATTTGGTTGAAGGCTGTGGCCACATCCTTTAATTCATCATCCGCAGTAGGCTCAATCCGGTGGTCCAGATTCCCCCGGCCGAATGCTTCGGAGCCGTCTTTCAGCTGCCGCACGGATCGGATGATTCCCCGGGTGGTGAACCATGTGACCACACCCATGGCCATGAGCACAAAGAGGGTCAATGCAAGGGTGACGGACAGGGTGACGGCACCGTGATGAATGGCGTCTTCAGCCATTTTTTCCGTGTCTTGTCGAATCAGGGGCTGAATGTCTTCGTTTAATATTCGCCGGATCCTCAGAAGACTTTTTTCAAATGCTTCCAGTTCATGCTGCAACTGATCCGCCAGTTCGGTGAACGCTTTCTGAGTGAGTTTTCGGGCTTCGACCCGGGCGATAATCTTTTTGGATAGTGTCTGATACTCTGAAAAAAACAGGGTTATTTCCTGACCGAATTTTTTCTCCGAGTCTGTGTCGGCGAGCCGGTTGAATCTTGTGAGAAATGTTTCGAAATTGTTCCGGAACTGATGGATGTTTTCAATGTGGACCCGGTTGCCGTCGCGGGCGAATGCGAGGATGGAAATGGCGCCTTCCCCGATATTGACCTCCATTTCCAGAAGGGCATCTTCCAGGGGTTCCTGGACGGAAAGGAACAGCTTTAACGCCTGGTTCAGCTTCTGTATCTGCACATAAGAAATTGCCCCTGACACACCCAGAACAAGGATAAGGATTCCAAAACTCAGCCAGAGCTTCTTGGCGATGGTCATACGCATGAATTGATCTCCTGGGGGGGCTAGTGGCGCCTTCCCCCTTTACGAAAACCCGAAAGTACCCAGAAAATGCCCCACAAAAGTGCCACCGGTCCGATGCCCACATAAAAAAACATGGGCTGGTTCCCGTTCCATGGTCTCAAAGAAAAGGCCATAACTGCCGGCCACAAAATAGAAGCCATGACCGCCAGGCGCACCCAGCCGGTCATTTTTGAAATTATCCCGGCTTGCTGGCCGCTTTTTTCAATCCGTTTGCCGGTTAATTTGGGCAGTATGAAGATTGCCAGGGCGATAGCGATAATAACAAGAATTTCATTCATGAGCGATTACCGGGTCCAACCTCAAAATGGGCTCAAAATGGACATTATAACTTCATGGTCAGCAAGAGCATTATGAAACATCGTGCCACTCTATACTACTTCACATTGTTTTTTCAATAAATTTAAGTTTTAGGTTTTAGGTTTTCCAGCCAATGAACTTCTTGTTTTTTGTGACGGAAAACCAGGTGATAAGTTGCTGGTTTTGAAAACAGGGATGTTTTACGACACATCAATCATCAACGTTGACACGCAACGCGAAATCCCCCATACTGCCGCTTACAAAATGGACCTTTTACAACGCCATCTACAGATGGATTTGTGATTTTTTACGAGTGCATCAACCTAAAACCTGCATTCGGGTGCAATACAAAAAAGTGAAAACAGGAAAAAATGCATCAACCTGACAAACTACTGAACTCAAATCAAGCACATGTGTAATATGCAAGGCCATGGACTGGCCGTTAAAAATA
>JAFCZI010000102.1 GCA_019314425.1 Deltaproteobacteria bacterium
AATATACGAATAAGTACAGACAAGATAATTCATGTAACGCCCTTACAGGGCTGGATCAGAAAGGTATCAATTCAGTTGCGAAGTAGATTGTGGGCGAAGTTAGGACCAAGCCCCGAATTAATCTAAAGATGGCTTTGTAAAAAGCTCCATATACAAGGCGTAGTGGTTTTTCAGGATCATCGGGCATACATGGAGTATGTTGAGATTCTGAAAAATCACGGCAACGCAGTAGAGGGACTTTTTATAACGCCATCAATTTATAATACTTCCCGATTGATTTCGCGCCAGATGCCGGACGGCGGCTGTAGTTTCTTGCCGTTTAGAGAGAGCGCCGGAACCGCTCCCATGAGAGAATTGGTCAGCAGAATTCCGTCTGCTGAAAAAAGATCTTCCGGTTGGGTTTTTCCTTCACAAATTTGGTAACCTTTCCGCTGTAAGCACTTGCAGACAACCTTTGCCATGACGCCCGGCAATACATGCGGCGATATTGGTTTCAGCACCTTTTTACCGCGCATTACCAGAATATTGGCCGTGTTGGTTTCGGAAACAGTGCCGTCCGGATTTAAAATAACGGCCTCATCGCCACCGGACTCCCTGGCCCATCTTCCAGCAAGAAAATAATATAGGTAATTCAAAGTCTTGTGACCGGCCAGTGGGGTTTGCCTGGGTTCGGGGTAAGTCATCAGACGCTGTCCCTGCTCCTTTTTTCCCTCCAGCCTGTGGATATAGGGCCGGGCGAAAACCATGAGTTTCCGGTCGTAGGGCGCCTGATCCCGGCGGCCGCCGGTGGCAAGTATTTTTACCGCGACGGTGCCCTTCTCCAATCCGTTGGCAGCCAGGGTCTGCGGTATGATCTCACCCCAGTGGACATCCGGCGCCGGTGTGTTGAATAAAGTGGACCAAGCACGGTTGAATCGCTCCAGATGCTCGCTCAGATAACCGATGCGGCCGTCATCCACCCGGATCGTTTCGAAAAAACCATACCCGTATTGCAGGCCCCGGTCGAACACATTCACAGCCGCGTTTTCCTCCGATACCAGTTTTCCGTCCAACCACACCTTCAAAAGAGAACTGCGGCCTGTCTCCTCATTCCCGAAAACATCCATCAGGGTTTTGCCCTTATGAAGGGTTTCATCAAATTCATCGGCCGGATCCGAATCAAAGACAATACCCCCGCCCACCGAAAAAACAATCTTTGAATTAAGTAGGGTTGCGGTCCGGATGGCAATGGAAAGATCAAGGGTATTGTGAAAACTGATATACCCGATGGACCCCGTGTAGATGTGCCTTCGCTTCGGTTCCAGCGTCTCGATGATCTCCATGGCCCTGATCTTCGGACACCCCGTGATGGAACCTCCCGGGAAGGTCGCCTTGATCAGGTCCACCGAATCTTTCCCGCAGTCAAGCTCCCCGACAACGTCGGAAACAAGGTGATAGACATTCTGATACGCCTCAAGCCGCTTGTGCGCGGTTACCGTTACCGAACCCCCTTTGCAGACCTTGCCCATGTCGTTCCGCAAGAGATCGACGATCATAGAAAGTTCGGCGTCATCCTTGACGCTTTGTTCGAGCTCCCGACGCATAGCAAGATCCTCGGCTTCCGTCCGCCCCCTGGGCCGGGTTCCCTTGATGGGGCGTGTCGTAATCCGTGTTCCCGCCCTAGAGAGAAACCGCTCGGGAGAAGTGGAGACGATCTGGTGGTCTCCCGCGTTGACATAGGCAAAAAACGGCGCCGGGTTCCGGAGGAACAGGGCTCTGAAAAAGTCAAACCCGCTACCCTCAAAATTCGCTTCAAATCGTTGCGACATGCTTACCTGGTAAACGTCCCCGGCGGCAATATACTCTTTTATGGCATCAATGGCTGCCATGTAATCCGACCGTCCAAACCCGGATTTAAGGCTGTCTCGGTTTCCGGTAAAATCGGTCCCCGCAGGCATGGGTCGGTTGAGCTGGCTGAGAAATCTTTCTGCAAGCTGCCGGCAGCGTGAACCGTTTCCGGATGACAGGCGCGGGGCCTGCAGCTTGGTTGTCCCTAAAACCCTGTCATGGGTAACGATAAGCGAGGGGGCGTAAAAACAGATGTCGGGCAGCCCGAGATCATCCACCGTGGTCCGGGGCAGCGTTTCAAGGCTGTCTTTAAGATCGTATGCCAGATATCCCATCAGCCCGGCTGAAAGGGGCAACAACTGCTCCCGGTTTTCAATTTGAAAAACGTTTATGATTTCTCTGAGCGTATCAAAGGGGTCCTGCTCCAAACGAATCTCCCCGTCAAAGGCGGAGATGCGCATGTCCCTGTTTTTCCCTTTAAACGAAAGCCAGGGCCACAGGCCGAGCATATGGTATCTGGCGCAGTCCAGGTCTCCGCCGCTCATCAGCACAACGGTTCCGGGCTGGTCGGCAAATCTTGAGGCCATGTCTATAAAAGGTTCTTGCAGTTCCAGGGGCTGAGAATGGATGCCCGTAATGTTGCAGTCTATTTGTTGAATTATTTTCATGGGATACTGTCGTCTGAATTCGCCGGGGATATCACACATGACACGGCTGCGATGCCGGCACCTCGCTGGCCGGGGGGCTGAACATGAAGGTTTCCCGGACCGGATTGATCTGCTTCGGATTTTTCAACGGACCGAGGCCCAAGAATCTTTCGATCAATGCGAAACCGTGTTCCGTAAGAAAACTTTCCGGATGAAACTGGACGCCATGCAGGGGGTATTCCGGGTGATACAGCCCCATAACAACCCCGTCATCACTCATGGCGCTTACCTTCAGGCCCGAACACTCATCCACATAGGTCGTGAGCGAATGGTAACGGGCGGCCCTGAAAGGGGACGCAATCCCCTTGAAGACGCTTTCATTCCGGTGGCTGACCAGGCTGGTTTTTCCGTGAACCGGCAAAGCCGCGCGAACAGTCTCTCCGCCGAACGCCTCGTTGATACACTGCATGCCCAGGCACACACCCAGTATCGGGGTTTCTCGGTAAAAGGCCCTGATAAACGCAATTGAAATCCCGGCATGGGCCGGGTCCCTGGGCCCCGGGCTGATCAAAAGATAGTCCGTCTGAAACGCCCGGGCCTGCTCAAGGGTGATTTGGTCGGAACGGTGTACCTTGATCGACAGGTCGTAGCATCTGAACATCTGTACCAGGTTGTAGGTGAAGGAGTCGTAGTTATCAATTACTAACAGTTTAGAGACCATCTATTCTCCAAAATAAAACAGGCCGCCCACATGGAGTCTGGGTGGCCTGAACCTGTTTCATAACTCACATCAATTGATGAATACTTCAAATCTAGTTTACCTGAAAACCAGCGTTCAAGTCAAGTAAAGAATTCTATTGCATTTATTCCGGGAGGCGCATTTGATGGTGAACTTTCCCTGGCATGTCTGCTGTAAACTGCCAAGCGTTACGCTCATTGATTGGCCACTAAAAGTTGATGATCTCGTAAAAAGTCACGAATCGATCTACAGATGGCGTTGTAAAAAGTTCCGGATACAAGGCGTAGTTGGTTTTCAGGATCGTAGGCATACATGGAGTATGTTGAGATTCTCAAAAAATCACTGCAACGCAGTAGGTGGGACTTTTTACGACGCCATCAACGTTGACATTTTTGAGTCGATCTGATCAAACATGAAAATGATTTTTGACCCGAGATGACTTTAGGGGGAGGAAAAAATGACCAAGGATGATGCCAAGAAGATCGGCGTGTTCGGCGCTTCAGCCATTGTGGCGGGAAATATGATGGGTTCGGGTATTGCGCTGCTCCCTTCAAATCTCGCCAAAATCGGTTCCATCTCCATTTTTGCCTGGGTGATCGCCGGTTTCGGGGCCCTGGCCCTGGCGTTTGTTTATGCGCGGCTGGGTACGGAAAACCCTCAGGCGGGCGGTCCCGTGGCCTATGCCGGTGAGGTTTCGCCGATTCTCGGGTTTCAGACGGGGGTGCGCTATTTTCATGCCAACTGGATCGGCAACCTGGCCATTGCCATTACCGGTGTGGCTTACCTGTCCGTCTTTTTTCCAACCTTGACCCAACCGATTCCGGCAGGGATCGCCACCATCGCAATTATCTGGCTTTTTACGGGCATCAATCTCATGGAAGCAAGCTGGATCGGGCGCCTGGTTTCCATTGGCGTGATACTCCTTCTGATCCCGATTATTCTCACAGGAACCTACGGTTGGATGTTTTTTGAGACCAGCCAGTTCAAGGCCAATTGGATTGTCGGCGGCGGGTCGCCATCGGGGGCGGTTATGGCCGCGATCCTGCTCTGCATCTGGAGTTTCATCGGCGTTGAAAGTGCCTCCGTGGGTGCGGGCGTGGTAAAGAATCCCAGAAAGACCATCCCCCTGTCCACCATGATCGGCACCTGCGTGGCCGGTCTGGTCTACGTGTTGAGCTGCACCGCCATATCGGGTATGTTCCCGGCAGCCGACGTGGCCCGATCCGGCGCACCTTTTTCATTGGCGGTCGGGCACATGTTCGGGGGCTGGGCGCCGAAACTGGTTTCAGCCGTGGTGGCCTTTGCATGTCTCTGTTCCCTTGGGTCCTGGATGCTGCTGGTCTCCCAGGCAGGCGCCCGGGCCTCCAAGGACGGGACGCTTCCCAATATCTTCGGAAAAACCAACAAAAAGGGCATTCCGATTGTTTGTTTGGGTATCCGTTATGGTGGCGCTGTTTGCGATCCCGGCTCAGGCGGAAGAAATTTCCGACAGGGCCATGCAGGATGAAATCAGGGTGCTTAGACAGATGGTCATGGAACTCCAGAAACGGATACAGCATCTCGAGGTGGATCGTGCAAAAACCGGCGGGGCGGAAGCCTCCGCCACAATGACGCCCGCAACGTCCGAACCAGCGAAAAAGGCAACGGCAAAGACGTCCACCGGGTCAAAAGAAACCGTTCCGGCTCGACCGTTTCCGGACAGGGTCCAAAAAACAGCCAAAGCAACCCCAATGCCGGGAAACGAAAAGCCGGGAGACATCGGAGCCAAATCCCCGGCGCCACTTGACATCGGGGGACACGGGGTCCGGGTGGGTATCGCTGGCGCCATCCAGGCGGATGTGATCCATGATTTCAATGCCCTGGGATTGAAGCCCGGCGATGGTCAGGCGCGGGAGTTCATTACCGCCTACATCCCCGTGGGTGGACCCGCCGCCGACATTAACAACCGCACCACTTTCAGCCCCAACCAGAGTTATCTTACCGGCTGGGCTGAGACCGATACACCATGGGGGCCGCTCAAGGTTTATGCCAATGTGAATCTCATGGGCTCCACCACGGAACCGGAATTTCAGATCTATAAGGCTTACGGCCAATGGGGTTGGCTTAAAGCCGGTCTTGACTATACCTTGTGGATCAACCAGGCCGCCATACCGAGTACCCTGGATTTCGAGGGGCCGAATGCCGCTCCGGAAAATCGCTTTACCCAGGCAAGTCTCAAAATTCCCTTACGTCCGGGCGCGGAAAAACGCGAACTTTTTTTTACGGTGGGTGCGGAGGACGCGCAGGCGGATATGACCCTGCCCGCTGGCGTCAACGCAGTAAACCAGTTTCCGGCGGTCATTGGAAAATTTTCTTATGAACCCGATTGGGCCCATATGGAGTTGGCTGGGCTCTACCGTCGCCTCAAAGCCGAGGGTGCCGGATACGACCAGTCCATAGACGGATGGGGTGTGGCTTTCAGCGGCAGTATCGATACCTGGGGGAACGACAACTTCATCTGGGGGCTTGAATATGGGGATGCCCTCGGGGCCTACATACAGGATACGGTGGGCCTGGGGCTGGATGCCGCCCCCGTATCCGCCACCAATTCAACGCTGAGGGCTATTTCAGCTTTCGGCGCCTGGGGAGCCTATCAGCACTGGTGGAGCAAATCCCTGCGGTCATCGGCCACCTACGGTTTTGTGCGTCTGGACAGCGATTTTGACCTGTGCCCCAACCCAGCCGGTACGGGAACCTACAAACAGACCCAATACGCGTCCATGAACCTGGTCTGGAGCCCCTGCCTCCCTTTGACGTGGGGCTACATGTTCGGGCACCGCACCGTTACCAACAGCACGGCGGTGGATGGCAGCACCACGGGGCAGAACCATCGCGTTCAGTTCACCATGCGGTGGAATTTTGACTGGGAGCGGTGATATTACGGTTCGGATGCTATGTGAGCAGGCCAAAATAGGCGAAGAGGGGGTGCTGGCCGAATATTTACCTTTTTTCTTCTCACACACATCCAAATAGTAACCGTCCCTTGACATCGATTCCGTACGCCACTATACTATACCAAACAACTATGAAATGGACGTCATATGAAACTGTCAACCCGAAGCCGGTACGGCACCCGAATGGTTCTGGATCTGGCAAAAAGATTTGATGAAGGTCCGGTAAGGATCGGGGATATCGCCGAGCGAGAAGGAATTTCGGTAAAATACCTGGAGCAACTCATCATCCTCTTGAAACAGGCCGATTTCATCAGGAGCGTCCGGGGGCCAAAGGGAGGGCATATGTTGTCGCGGCCTCCTGAAAACATCACGGTGGGTGAGGTGGTGAAAGTCCTCGAAGGGGGAATGAATCTTACGGTCTGTGTTGAAAAC
This sequence comes from Deltaproteobacteria bacterium, assembly GCA_019314425.1. Taxonomy (GTDB): domain Bacteria; phylum Desulfobacterota; class DSM-4660; order Desulfatiglandales; family Desulfatiglandaceae; genus NaphS2. The sequence continues at coordinate 6,579 of JAFCZI010000102.1, forward strand.
CCCGAAAAGTGCGAAAAATCCATGGACTGCGTGACCCGGGATGTCTGGGAAGCGGCTTCAAAAGCCATGTACGATAAACTGGATTCCATGACCCTGGCCGGTTTGCTCTAGGGTTAGGACAGGCGCATCGCGTTCATATGAGGAGAACACCTTGGAAAAAATGAAAATTGTATCTCTCGCCACCAGCAGGAAAAAGGGGACACCCAAGGTCCCTGTTGAAGAAGTTTCCCTTGTTCAGGAACATGGGATCGAGGGGGATGCCCATGCGGGCCCCTGGCATCGGCAGGTGAGCTTTCTGGCGGCGGAGAGCATCGAAAAAGCCCGAAACGAGGGCCTGGACGTGACCTTCGGAAGTTTTGCGGAAAACATTGCTACGCGGGGCGTTGACTGGGAAAACGTTCCGGTGGGCGCCCGATTCGACCTTGGCGATTCCGCGCAGGTGGAGATCACCCAGAAGGGTAAGGAATGCCATAATAAATGCGCCATTTATTATATGGCCGGGGATTGTATTATGCCCCGCGAAGGGATCTTCGCCCGGGTACTCAAGGGGGGGAAGATCCGCTGCGGTGAACCGGTGCGGATATTGGGATGATTTTGATGGCGCCGTAAAAAGTCCCATCTACTGCGTTGCAGTGATTTTTCAGAATCTTAACATACTACGTGTATGCCCGACGATCCTGAAAAACCACTACGCCTTGTATATGGAACCTTTTACAACGCCATCTACAGATGGATTTGTGACTTTTTACGAGTGCATCAATTTTTAAAGACGAATATCGAATATCGAAATGACACACAGGACTCCCATGAAGATTCGGAAATCCACATGTAAATGGCTGGCATGGATGCTGGCGTTTTTTCTGGCAACGGCGGGTCTTGCCCAGGGTGCGGAGCGCTGTGAGGGAAAATGCTGTCAAGGACCGCAGGAACCGGCGGCCCAAACCCAACCTGCCGTTCATGAGCCTGGAGTCCCGGCATTACCGTTAAACCCGAAAACGCCCCTTGACGGGTTCCTTCCCACCTGCCATCTGCCCGGCCCACTGGGTGATCATCAGCGGATTGCGGTTTCTGAAGGAGTATAATGGACCCCAATTTTCGAACCAGTGGTTAAGCTACTTTTCTTGTGATATCTTCTGATCAGAAAGGAGATCAGATGAGGAAAAGATACCCAGGAAATTTTAAGGCAAAAGT
>JAFCZI010000386.1 GCA_019314425.1 Deltaproteobacteria bacterium
GGTGGGGTGCGGGTTGGCCATGGTCACAAAGCAGGTGGAAAAATCAGATGGAGCAGAGGCCGTACAGGATTGACAACTCTGCAATCAGAAACTTTGGAAATATGAGGAGTCCCCTTGAAAAATATTCTGCTCATAGTGGTGGACACACTTCGCCCGGATCATCTCGGTTGCTATGGGTATGACAGGCCGACATCTCCCTGTCTTGATGCGCTGGCTGAAAACAGCACTGTTCTGGAGTCGCTCTGGTCTGCCTCCAATTTTACTGCGCCCGCCTTCACTTCGCTTTTTACGGGGCTTTATCCTCACCAGCATGGGGTGTTTGATTTTACAGCCCAGGCACCTAAATCGCCTGTTTTTGATTTATTCCAGCACAACAAAACTAAAACCGGCGGGGTGGTGACCTTCAGGTTTTTCCAAAACCTGCTTCGCCAAATCTGGGGAGACATTGAAGCAGTTACTGATACTCGGAGCTTCGATTACAGCAAGGATCTTCCACGGGCGGTTACTGAATCTTCGCTGGCCTGGCTGGAGGAGAATGGGAAGTCCGGGCCTTTTTGCCTGTTTGCACATTATGACGGGCCGCATTTTCCCTTCCGCCTGCCCGATGAATACGCCCATGTCTTTGACACGGTGAACCCCGATCTGGTGGACCCTGCGTTCATCAGCCATTTCTTTCCTCAGGAACATGAAAAACTTGGTGATGGTTCCGGCTCCACCAGCGGTTCGAGATTTGATCTGGTTGAGGAGATTAATTGGAAGAAACGAAAAGTTTCACCAGAGACAATTCAGTGGAATATAGATAAGTACGATGCCTCCATCCTTTACAACGACCGCGCCATTGGCGACCTGCTTGAAGGTGTAACGGAGTTGGGACTGGCTGATGACACCATTGTGGTTGTTTTGTCTGATCATGGTGAGGAATTTCTGGAACATGGCGCTTTCAGCCATGGTGGAATCCACCTGCATGAAGAGGTTATCAGGACTGTGGGCATCATTCATGAACCAGGCGGGCCCGCTGGAGCAAGGGTGACACGCCCCCTTAGTCAGGTTGATGTTTTTCCGACATTGCTGGAAATGGCTGGTGCCGAGGGTATCTCTGAATCCTGGCATCGGCCCTCCATGTTGGCCATGCAGCAGCAGGCCGATGCGGTTTTTGTGCTGACCTCCTGGTGGGGGTACCAGCGGTTTGCCATGGAAGAGCGGGATAAGGCCTGGTTCGCAACCTCCAAAGGCCAGCGCTATCTGGAAAAAGCGGCTGAAGCGTTGAAGAAGTATGATCAGGAGTGCCGGGATCGCGTCGCCAGGGGAGAGGCGCCGCGGGTGCTGAGTCGCAACGATAAGCGGCTGCTGGTCAATACCTATTTCCATGGAACAGAGCTTCCGCCGGAACCGGAATTTTATTACCACACGCCGGAAGAATATATTAAACCCATGCTCGAACTGCGGGAGCAGAATCGGCCGAAAACCGTGCAGCTTAAAAGTGGCCTCCGTTCGAAAAAGGGCGGGCGGGCGGAGTTTTCATACAACGTTATTCGGTTTGTGCGTGCCGGCGAAGACGCCGACTCCCGCCGCAACCGGGTTTCCCTCGAAAAATTCAAGAAGATGACGGGCTATTTTAACGGCGACTACCGCGAAATCAAAGGCCTTGAAGCCATTAAGAGCTCTATCCAATAAAAAGGAGTTATCTGTTTGATGAAACGGTTGCCGAAAAAAAATAAAGGGGTGGTCAAGGGGGCTCCCAGCGGGTTTGTGATCAGTCTGCTGGTGCATGCAGCGGCCTTTATGCTGGCCGGTCTGTTGGTGGTTTTTAATGTGGTGAATAAAGAGGAAAAAAAGTTTGTTCCGCCCAAGCCGGTTGATCGACCTAAAATGAAGCTCAAGAAACCGAAAGTGAAGGTCAAGAAGAACGCCAAACCCAAATCGAGTAATCGGATCGTGACCCATGTGAAACGAGCGAATATGCCGGATATAAAATTGCCGGAAATGTCCGGCATGGGCGCAGGGTTCGGGGATGGGATGAGCGGCGGTTTCGACTTGATGCCGGATCTCGATGAAGTGACGCTATTCGGCGGCGGGCAGAGTATCGGAAATGATTTTGTGGGCACCTTTTACGATCTTAAACGCGGGCGCAGCGGGGGGGCAATGATGCCCATGGATCGGGAGGATGTCTGGGACTGGGTGGCGAAATTCATCCGTAACGACTGGAGGTCCTCCACCTTCGGTAAGTTCTATCGTTCGCCGCGCAAGCTATACGCCACCACGTTCATGGTGCCGCCCACGCTGTCCAGCCTCGCTCCGAAGGCTTTTGGCGAGGGGGACACGCTGGGGTATAGCTGGCTGGCGCATTATAAAGGGCAACTGGTTTATCCCGAGGACATCAAAATCCGTTTCTGGGGTAGCGGCGATGACCTCATGCTGGT
>JAFCZI010000103.1 GCA_019314425.1 Deltaproteobacteria bacterium
GTGCGACCATTTGCACCGCCTATGTACTAAGCGGACGAATCAAACGGCCAAACCCGAAGTATCCCCCGAAGTCTTGGCCGAAGGAGGTAGGCATAAAAAAACAGCACTTTCGCTAAGTGCTGTGCATGAAGGAGTTAAGATGGTCGGGGATTATCCCATTTCTTTTGAAATCTCAAGGGAAATCTTGATATTCCGACTGCCACGGGCTATAAAGACGCTTGCAGGTTCCAGGTGTGACTGTAAACTGCCAACCCCTGAAAGGTATGGAAAAAATGACCCTTGCCAACAAGATCACCCTCTTTCGGATTGTCCTGATTCCGGTTTTTATCATATTCACCATTCCCGCCGCCACCTGGACGAAATTTGTTGCGGCTTCAATTTTTGTAATCGCCTGCGCAACAGACCCGCTGGACGGTTATTTTGCGCGCAGCCGCAGTGAGGTTAGCACCCTGGGTATCTTTCTGGATCCCCTGGCCGATAAATTGCTGGTCATGAGCGCGTTTGTCATCCTGGTAAAATACCAGGTGGTAGCCGCCTGGATGGTGATCATCATTATTGCCAGAGAAGTTTCCATTACCGGTTTGCGGGCCATCGTATCTCAGCAGACAGGGATTGCCATTGCTGCCAGCCCATGGGGGAAAATAAAGACCATCACCCAGATGGTGGGGGGTACGATTCTACTGTACATGATCCCCTCCGGAGACTACAGCCGACATGTCAGCCTCCTGCTTCCCCCGGTGGCCAATATCATCATGACCATTATTCTGGCAGCCACGGTGTGGTCCGGTTGGAAATATTTTCAAGGATACTGGGACCGACTTAAGGGCCTCGACAAAAAATAATTACACAATCTTTCTTGTCCTTTGGCCCGCCTACTGCGTTACATCCACCGGCACATATCCACCAATATGCACTGGTGGATGCACCTTGCCTGATCTTATAAAAACGGGCGAACCAAAATACGGCGCAATCTTGCGCAATTATTTCTTGCCGAGACCCTAAAGAAGACTGAAAATGACTGCCACCATGGACCATTCCGATTCCTTGAAACCCGAGAATTTCAGGGTAACCGGCCTGACCCCGGATGGGCTGAAAATACCGGGGTTGGCGAAGGATATGCTACGGCGTTTTGCCATTCTTGCCTACAAACGGGCCAACCCCTGTCTGTGGGTGGTCTTCCTGGGGGGCACCGGCACCGGCAAATCGACCCTGTTCAACGCCTTTTGCGGCAGGCCCTTGAGCGCTACCGGCGTGGAACGGCCCAAAACCGCCGGTCCTGTTGCCCACGCCCATGGCCAATGCCCCCTTGAAAAAGTCTTTCCCTTTCCTGAAATCAACATCGTGCCCATCCCCCCCGAGGACATGGATCTTCCCCATACCGGAAAAGCCGGGCAGCTGGCGGTGCTGGCAACTGACGAAGTTGCGTTTTCGCACCTGGTCCTGGTGGACACACCGGATTTGGACAGTGTTGAAGAAAAAAACCATGCCGTTGCAAAAGATCTCTACCACCTGTCCGACGCGGTGGTTTTTGTGGCCAGTCAGGAAAAATATGCCGACGAGGTGTTGCACGACTTTTTCATGAGGGTGCTTCAAGACGAAAAACCCTACTTTTTTATCCTCAACAAGGCATCCTCAGAAGCCACCCGGGAAGAAATACTGAGCGCCCTTCAGGAGCAGGGGCTGGGTATCCATGGGGCAAACCTGTGGATGATCCCCCACACGACCCCCGGGCGCTATGATCGTATTGCCGGGCAAAAGCCGTTTATTCGTCTGAAAAATGCTTTTTTTCAAGCCGTTAACCATGGACAGGCCCAGCAAATTAAATTGACGGCCGGCGCCAGGGCAACAAGGGTTTTAAAAAAGGATGTAAGCGACCTTCAATCATCGCTGGACCGGGAAGCCCAAGCCGTCGAGGGCTGGCTGAAAGATCTCCAGGCGCTCACGCACCGCGCATCAGCGGCATACGTTCAAAACCAAAAGGAAAGATTTTCCAAAACCAGCGGGCAATATCTGAGGGTGGAGATCCGAAAACTTTTCTCCCGATACGATCTTCTGGCCAAGCCCAGACAGGCGGTTCGCAATATCTTAAAAGCGCCGCTGAGATTGATGGGCCTGAGCCGAAAAAACAGTCCGGCGGATCGCAAGGCCGGGCTCCTGAAAGTGCGGAAGAACGTGGCCTTTACCCCGGTTCAGGAATCCCTTGCAAAATATAATGTTTCGGTTCTGAAAAACCTTTCCCCATCCCATGAAGACGCGCCGCTTTTCAAATCCCTGCGGAATCCGGACCTACCGCTCACAGAAACGGAAATTCGCCAATACATCCTGGAAGCCCAGGAGGCGCTGGCCCAATGGCTGGAAGAAACCTTCGAAGCGTTGGCAAAAGGCATTCCCACGGGGAAAAAAGTGGGCATCTACTCCACATCGGTTCTTTGGGGAATTCTCATCCTGACCTTTGAAGTGGCGGTGGGCGGAGGGTTCACCGTTTTGGATGCAGCCCTGGACTCCGCTCTAGCGCCTTTTGTGACCAAAGGGGCCGTAGAAATCTTTGCCTACCATGAAATCCGGAAAATCGCAAAAGAACTGGCCATGCGCTATCAGGAGGGGCTTCTGTCCATATTGCGCAGACAGGAGGAACGTTATGAGGCCTGCATTCAGTCTTTGACCACATCCCCCCGGACCCGAAAGGCTCTGGACGCTCTTTTGATGTCAGTGTCGGAACACAACAACGGGAAATAAAAAAATGACCCATCCCATTGAACAACATCAGCAACGGCTGGAACAGACGCTTAATCTGCTTCGAAAGGGGGGACTCTTCTCCCTTTCCCCGAACAAGCGGCACGCCATGGAAACGGAGGCTGAAAAGCTCATTGGCAAACTGAGCGCCATGGAAGCCCGTTATCTGACCATCGGCCTGGTGGGCGGTACCGGCGTTGGAAAATCGACCCTCATGAACGCCCTGGCAGGGGAGTCCATCGCTTCCACCAGTCATCGACGCCCCCACACGGACAGGGTCCTGATCTACCGCCATGCGGAAGCCGATGCCCCACCGATTCCGGGAGCGGCGGATGTCCCCCGGCGGGAAATTCTGCACCGGGGAGATGGCGCCAGGCGGATCCTGCTTTGCGACCTGCCGGATTTTGACAGTCTTGCGGGAGAACACCGGGAGCGGGTCATTCATTTCATGGAACATCTGGATCTGCTTTTGTGGGTGACTTCCCCTGAAAAATATGCGGACAAAAAATTTTATGATTTCCTTTTGCAGGTCCCCAAATCAAAGGAAAATTTCACGTTTGTCCTCAACAAGGTCGATTTGCTGTTTCAGGGCGAAACCCTTGAAAACGGATACGGCCAACTCAATCTTGCCACCACCCGGTTCAACGAACTCTTAAAAGAGAAGGGCATCGGTGAACCCATTCTGTTTGCACTGTCCTCACAGGAAGCCCTTGAAAAAGGAACCCTTTCTCCCTGGAATCAGTTTCCGGCTTTTCGGCAACATGTTTTCAGAGAACGAAATGCCAAGCAGATTTCAGCCATCAAGGCCCAGAACCTGGACGTGGAGATCCAATCCTTGACGTCTCTTTTTGAAAAGGAAATCCAGAACCTTGAAAGCGCGGGCCGCATCCTCAACGAAACCATGGAAGAACTTGAGAAAAAGCGGCCTGAATGGGTTCAAACGGGCAAAGAAATAATGGATCGCTGGTTTGGTCATGAAATCCAGGAAAGGATCTCTCTTTCCCAGGGAGACCCTTCGCGGTTGGTGGGACCCGGTTACGGGGTGGCCGCCCTGCTGTTTTCCTTTGGAAAAGGACCCTCACGGGATCCCGGAAGCGAGATGGCGCTTGCTGTTTTTGAACCTCCGGATCAGATTTCGAAGGCCTTTCACCACCGGTATACATGGCTTGAGGATCACCTAACGCACCGTTTTCTGAATGAAAACCTCTCCCCTCTCCTTCAGGAGCGGCTCAAGGAAACCCTGGATATCCCCCGCCGATTTGAAAGCTTGGGAGAAGCCTTTTTTCAATCCACCGCCGCCTATGCAGAGGAAAAACGGCGATCCCCATTATGGGGTTTCCGCTTGGGTCAATGGGTGATCTATGGTCTCATCTTGGCCGCATTTCTGTTTTCCACAGGGGGGGAAGATGCGTGGCGCCGACTCTTCCTGGCACCGTCCAGAGGGGCTTTCGCGGATCTTCTACTGTCCACCATCGGCACCCTTTTCAGTACTGCGGGCCTCGCCGCCCTGGGAAGCTATCTGATCATTAATCTTGGCGCCGGATTTATCTTTTATCGACGTTATCGAAACATTCTCCTTCGAAATACACACAAAAATATCGGTCGTTTAAAGGAAATCCTGATCCGGGTATGGCTGGACAGCATGGAAACCCTCATGAGAGACCTTGAGCGTTTCAAGGAACAGCTCCTCAGTCGAAGCACAGAACTATCCCGGCTTCAGAAAGGTGAGGGCCATCGCAGGAAATGATCTCACATTGGTTGAATTCCAAGTATAGAGAGCCAATTTCAAATCGAAGGAACCTTTGCCTGATTGCATGCATCATCCGGACGCATTTGTCCACTTTTTTCTTAAACAATCTGATATTATTGAGCCAATGGGGTTGAACAAAATCACCCTGAAATTATCCTTGACAAACATCCTGGAACCATATACTTTGCTTTGCGTACCAATTATTTGTATAAATACGTTATGGATACTTAATTCATTTCTACAAACATATATTGGGGGAAACCATGCTTTTCAAAGATTGCCTCTGTTTTTTGGTGGGAAAGGTGTCCCGGAAGATGTCAAGAATTACCAGGGATCGGCTCGCTTCATACGGTCTGACGCCTACACAGTTCTTCTTGCTGACTGCACTTTACGAAGAAGATGGGCTTCTTATCAGCGCTCTCGCCCGGAAGGTCGCGCTGGACAGAGCCACCCTTACCGGTCTTTTGGATCGTCTGGAACGGGACGGCCTTACTGAGAGGAGGGCCGATTCTGAGGATAGGCGAGCCATAAGGGTTCATCTCACGGAAAGGGCAGAAGAATTGAGGGAGGAGCTGACCGAACTCTATCACGACAACAACGGCATGTTTCTCTCCCTTTTGAGCCGGGAAGAAAATGAGGTCTTCGAGCGGGTGGTAAACAAGCTGGAAACAGCGGATTTCGGGATGAAACAGGCGCCGGTAGAGGAACTGACATCCTACCCAAAGAGGGAGAAAGCACTATGAACAAGAAAGCGGAAAATACGAAAATTCTGTTTGATCCCCAATCCGTAGCGGTTATCGGGGCCTCCGATAATCCGGGGAAATTGGGCTTTCATGTCATGAAGAGCCTGACCAAGGGAGGCTTTTCCGGCGGGATTATACCGGTAAATCCAGGCGCTGATGAAGTTATGGGCCTAAAAGCGTTTCCTTCGGTCGCAGCTTATAACGGGCAAATTGATTTGGCCATTGTGGTTCTGCCCGCGAAACTGGTGCCCGGAGTATTTCGGGAATGCGCGGCCGAAGGCGTCAAAGGCATTGTCCTGATCACGGCAGGGTTCAAAGAGATTGATGATCCCGGGGGCGCGGATCTTCATGAGAAAATCGCCGGTATTGCCAATGAGGCGGGGATACCGGTCATCGGCCCCAACACCTTCGGTATGATAAACCTCCAGGCGGATCTCAACGCATCCTTCACACCGGAGTTCTCCCGATTAATGAAGGGTTCCGTTGCACTGGTCAGCCAGAGCGGGGGAATATCCCACCTGCTCGGCTTCCTGGCCATGAGGATGGACGTGGGTTTCAGCAAGATCATCGGCCTTGGCAACCGCTTGAATGTGGACTTTGCCGAGATGGTGGATTACCTCATGGATGATCCCGATACCAGGGTTATCATGCTTTATATGGAAGGGATTGATGATCCCGTGAGGCTTCTGGAGACCGCCAAAAGGCACCATGGGGAAAAACCGATTATCGTTTACAAGACGGGCCGCTCGGAAAAGAGCGATCAGGCATCCCAATCCCATACCGGGTCCATGGCCGGGAGACATGAGATTTACACGGGCACCTTCAGCCAGGCGGGGGTACTTGCGGTGGATAATACGGAGGCGCTCTTGGATACGGCCAAGGCGCTTTCAGGCGCTCCCCTTCCTGATGGGCCTGGCGTTGCCGTGCTGTCCGGGCAGGCCGGACCCGGCATGGCAGCCTGTGACGTCTGCGAAGCCCGGGGACTCAAGATTGTCTGCTTTACCGAAAAGACGCAGCAAAAGATCAATGCACATCTGCCACCCCTTGCCCTGAGAACCAACCCGGTGGATATGGGACCGGCCTGGTATGATTCGTCCGCCATGGAGGAGATTATAAAAGCGGCCATGAATGATGACAATGTAGACGGAATGCTCTTTATGATGGTGTTCGCGTCGGCGAATGTGGATGCATTGAAAGGGATCAGAGGGCTGTTGGAAGATTGGGCGCAAAAGAAGCCTCTCATCAGTTGTATCCTGTCCCCTCCGGGCGTCTGGGACGAACAGATAAAGGCCTTGGAACAATCAGGGTCGCTGATCAATTATCCCACGCCTGAGAGGGCCGCAAACGCGATGGCAAACCTGTGGAAATACCGGGAAATGCAAATCCGCCGGCGCTTCCTTGAAAAAAGGTATAGAGCGGAATTGAAAGAGGGTGGAGGGACAAATGAAAATTATAGCAAAAGCCATAAAGGAAGGCCGGACATCGCTTTCGGAGCATGAAGCGAAGCAGGTGCTGGCAACCTATCAAATCCCCGTGGCCCGGGAAATTCTGGTGGATGACGTCAAAGACCTTATTGATACCGCCAGAGAAATCGGTTATCCGATCGTCTTGAAGTGGTGTTCATCGGATATCGCCCATAAGACGGAAAAGGGTCTGATCAAAATCGATATCAGAGATGAAAAGGAAGCAAGAGCGGCTTTTAAGGAGATCATGGGAAAAATGGACGGAACAGGGGATAGCGTCCTGGTCCAGGACATGATCGAGGGCAAAAGGGAACTCGTGGTGGGCCTCACCCGTGATCCCCAGTTCGGACCATGCGTTATGTTCGGTCTGGGCGGGATATTTACCGAAATCCTGAAAGATATCTCCTTTCGTGTCGCCCCTCTGGAAAAACGCGATGCTCTGGAGATGATGCGAGAAATCAAGGGACACAAAATTTTGGAGGCGGTTCGCGGCATGCCGGCAGTGGATATGGATATGCTGGCCGATATCCTGATCAATGTGGGCAAAATCGGCCTTGAAAACGAATCCGTCAAAGAGATTGACATCAACCCGGTCATCATCTCCGGGAACAGACCTGTGGCAGTAGACGCCCTGATTGTGTTGGAAACACCTGAATCCTGATGGATACGGTTATCGGAGTGATTGCAGGCTACGACCACAAACAGGGTCGTGCCATTATTTTTTTTGCCGGGGCTCTGAGTTCATAGATTAACAGTCATGTATAAAAACTTCGATGAGATTGCGGTTAAAGCAAAGGAATTAGGCCCGAAAAGGGTCTCCATTCTATTTCCTGATGATGCCGACGTCATGCAGGCCACAGCCGAGGCGGTATTACGTTTACGGGCCTTACGTTCAAGCAAGGATTTCGATGAATACTGGACTTTTCATGAGGAATATGAGTACAAACGAAATCATCAAGCCCTCTATGCTGACGGCTCCGTTCCTACCACAACGAACTCAAAGT
>JAFCZI010000104.1 GCA_019314425.1 Deltaproteobacteria bacterium
GCATGATATCAATCACGGGGATAGACCTGGGGCACTTGACCGCGCAGGCATAACAAGAGGTACATAGCATGATGGCCTCGCTGCCGAGCACCAGTTCTCTTTTTCCAGCCCGAATCAGAGAGAAGATCTGCCTCGGCGGATAGTCCATATGTTCCCGCAACGGGCAGGATGCCGCGCAGACGCCGCAATTCATGCACATTTTGATTTCATCCCCAGAATGCACATTCTGGAAAACCTCCTCGGCAAAGGAGGGATCGTAGTCCACCACATTTTCCATAAACAAACCCCTTTGATACAGGTATCAGGTATCAGTTGTCAGTCGTCAGGCTAACACCTAATCACCGAGTTCTTTACCAGCCTTTATACGGGTTGGGACCCACTTCCTCGATGGTTTTCATGAAGTCACCGATAATCTGGGGAATCTTATCGTAATCGGTAATGCCCACTTCTACGAACTTCACCCGATCCGATTCCAGGGCCAGCCGGTCCAATGTCTCCGACACCTTGCTGAGCCGCGTGTTGGCCAGTTCACTCCCTTTTACAAAGTGGCACTGGTAATCATCTCCGTGGCGGCATCCCATCAGCAAAATGCCGTCAATCCCTCGCGACAGGGAGTCCGCGATCCAGACCAGATTCATGGAACCCAGACACCGCATGGGAACAAACCGCACATAGGGACTCCACTTCATGCGCTTGATGCCCGCCATATCGAGGGCCGGCAAAGCGTCGTTCTCGCAGATGAGGCAGATAACTCTCGGTTTTTCCTCATCCTCTTCGGGAACGTTGACGGATTTGATCATGTTGCCGATCATGCCCACGGAGTAATTCTTGAAAGAGATAATCCGTTCCGGACACGCCCCCATACAAATACCGCAACGACGGCACCTTGTGGGGTTGGGCAGGGGGTTGGCTTTTTCATCTTCGTTGATGGCCCCGAAGGGACATTCTTCCGTACACCGCTTACACTGGGTGCATCGATTCATGTTAAATTCCGGGTAGGTCATATCCCCGGCTCTGGGGTGAACCGCCTTGCCTTCGGCGGTTAGTTCTGAACACTGAATGGCCTTCATGGCGGCGCCGACCGCATCATCTAAGACCTTGGCCGTTTCCATGGGCCTTTTCACGCATCCCGCGCTGTAAATACCCGTTCGTCTTGTTTCATAGGGAAAGCAGATGAAGTGTGAATCGGGGAAACCGTACTTCAGGGTGGGCAACTCCGGTCCCTGTCGGTATTCCAGATTCAGGGCGGTGCTGCCAAAGAAACCGGAATCAGGCGCTACTTCGATCATGCCTTCTTCATCGGCGCCTTCCGCATCGGCGGGGGCCTTGATTTTAGGCGCCACATCCGGTTTTGAAGCGGGCACCATGCCTACCGCCAGGACCACCAGGTCCAATTCTTCAATCTTTATTTTCTCTCCCAGAAGTTCGTCATCCGCTTCCACGAAGAGTTTTCCACCGGCCTCACCCACTTCCGTGGCAGCGCCCCGAATGAATATATTACCATCTTCCTGGGCTTTTCGGTAAAAATCTTCCGCCTGACCCACCGTGCGGATGTCTTTATACAGGACATAATTCACCGCTTCCGGGTCCTGCTCTTTCACGTAGGTGGCCTGTTTCATGGAAACCAGGCAGCACGCGGACGAACAATAGGGCAGATACTCCGGGTCCCTGGAACCGGCACACTGAATAAACAGCACATTTTTCACCGGACTACCGTCGGAAGGCCGGGTAATTTTACCGGCCGCAGCCATCTCTTCCATTTCAACATTGGTGATGACGTCCTTGAACTGGCCATAGCCCAGATGCCCCAGCTTATTGGCATCGTAGGGGACCCATCCTGTGGCTTGAACCACCGCGCCCGCCCGCTCATTGACCACATTACCGTTATTCTTAATGTCCACGGAAAACAGACCGGGACCACCGCTGATCTTCTCAACCGTCGAAGCGGTGTAGACCTTGATCTTGTCATCCGCTTCCACTGCCTGGATTAGCTCTTCCGCACCGGAATCCGCCAGCTCTTTGTAGGGAAGGGTGATGGTCTTTTTCATTTTGCCTAAAAAACCACCCAGTTTATCTTCCTTTTCCACCAGGATTGCCCGGTATCCGGCTTTGGCGGTTTCAAGGGCCGCCGTCATACCAGCCAGGCCGCCACCCACCACCAGCACATCCTTGGAATATTCCTCTTCCGCCTTAAAGGGCTCCGCTGGTTGCGTATCCTTGGCCTTGGAACATCCCATCCGCAGGTTGTCTTCCGCCAGTTCCTGGGTATTTTCCTCTTTGGGGGGCATGACCCAGGCCACGTGCTCTCTTAAGTTGACCCGTTCAACCACGATACTCTGACCAAAGTTAAACACATCGTAATTGACCCGGTAGGAACAGGCGCCGATGATGACCGTATTGATCCCCTCATCGGCAATATCTTTCTTGATCAGCGCAACGCCTTCGGCATCGCACAGGCAGGAATGATCTTTTGAGACGTCAATGGTGAAGTCTTCGGTCCCTTCCTCCTTGAGCTGTTCAATGTCCAGGGCATCTCCAATGCCGCACCCGGTGCATATATAAACTGCTGTCTTCTTGTCCATCGAGTTACCTCCTCGCGATTGATTGGATAGCCTTCAAAGCGGATGACGTGGCGTCCTGCACGGATGAAGCGACATCCGTGGGTCTCCTGACACAACCGGCGCCGTATATGCCGGGTTTTTCCGGATCATTGACCACGAAGCCATATTCGTCCGCCGCCACTTCGGGTGCGCCGTCTATGTCGATTTTGTTGGGAACCATGCCGGTTGCCAGAACCGCCATGTCAAAGGTCATGCGAAGCTGCTCGCCGGTCCGCGTGTTTTCACCTTCCAACAGCAGGTTGCCCGTCGCCTCATCCTCTGAGATGTTTGCAATTTTGCTTTTGATAAATTCTATTTTTTCATCTTCCTGAACCATGGTGTAAAAGTCTTCCAGCCGATCCAGTGCCCGGATATCAATAAAAAAGATGCTGATGTCAGCGTCCGGGTGTCGCTCCCGCACATAGGTGGCCTGCTTCATGGATGCCAGACAGCAGATGCCGGAACAATAGGGCAGGTGATTTTCGTCTCTGGACCCCGCACACTGAACAAAGGCGATATTCTTGACTTCCTTGCCGTCCGAGGGCCTCAAAATTTTTCCGCCGGTGGGTCCATTCGGTGACGCCATGCGCTCCATCATCACGTTGGTAATGACGTTCTTGTATTCGCCGTAGCCGTAGTAGTCAACTTTCGCAGCATCATAGGGCGTCCAGCCCGCAGCCCATACCACAGCACCCACGTTCAGATCAAAGGTGGTCTCAGCCATGTCCAGTTCAACCGCGCCATACTCACAGGCTTCCTGGCACTTCTTGCCGTCTTCGGTTTCCACAATGGAAGGATCAATCACATACCGCATGGGGAATGCAAATTCATGGGGAAGATACGCGCCCTTGATCTTGTCCATGCCGAAATTGAAGGGATTGTCGATTTCAGTTTCACAGACGTCACTGCATTTACCGCAGCAGGTGCATTTATCGTTCACATACCGGGGTGACAATTTGATGGTCACGTCGTAATTGCCTTCAGACCCCGATATATTCGCCACTTCGGCCATGGTGAAAAAACGAACCTTTGGATTCTGTCTCATGCGCCGAAAATTAATTTCAAGACCACAATTGGGCGGGCACAGCTTGGGGAAATACTGATACAACTGGGTCACTCGCCCCCCCAGGTAGGGATTCTTTTCAACCAGCACCACATCATAACCGGCCTCGGCCGCTTCCAGGGCGGACGTAATCCCGCTCATGCCTCCGCCAACCACCAGTATACTCTGGTTCGTCGTTTGTACCTCTGCCATGTCTCCTCCAGCGTTGTTTTTTTAAGCCGTTAGCTATTAGCCGTTCCACCTTTGCGCCTTTGCGGCTTTGCGTGAGACCTTTTTTGATTTTGGCAACACCGCCTAGGCTGCATTCAAACACGTATCTTGTCACCACCCATTTTGATTCAAAAATGAGCATTGACAAGATACGAAGTCGCAATTAACAAAATGCTCCAGGCATCGCAAAGATGCCTGGAGCAATGGTCAACAACAGTTAATGATTATACACCGGGGATATGCCACACATCTTTCTTGGTCATTTCCCATTCGCCGGTTGCAGCATCACGCCTGCAGTTGGCGAAGCAGTGCCAGTTTTCATCGTCCATTTTAGGTGTATCCGACCTGAAGTAGTATCCAGGCCAACGGGTCTCATCACGGAACAGCATGGTGCGCACATGGGCTTCCGCCTGCGCCATGCGGTGCATGTTCTCCCAGCACCTTTCCAGTTCGTAGATACCCTCGGCAGCCAGTTTCTCGGCATCTTCCTGCAGATACACGAACAGCTCCATGGCTCTCTCAAGATTCGGCTTGCTGGTCTTGAAAGCTGCGGTCACGCCGCCTGCGTACTCATCCATGATCTTTTGCATACGATCCATGAAGGGGCGCCACAGGATGTAGTTGGGGTTAACGGAGGGTTCAGTGGTGATTTTGCAGAATTCCTGGTAGGTATCCAGGGGCGCCAGGATCTTTGCTTTCAAACCTTCGACCATGGCTGCATCCACATTGGGCTCCGCACCCTTTTCCACGATGTACTTGATGGCAGCTTTACCGGTAAAACGACCTTCCGCGTGGGAACCGGAGGAGAACTTGTGGCTGGAAGCGCCGGAGGCGTCGCCGGCCGCAAACAGAGCGTCCACCGTTGTCATGTTGGCGTAACCCCATTTGTAGGGGGTATCCAGATCTTCAGGACCGCTCACCCATGCACCGGAAGCGCCGGAGTGGGAACCGATGAAGTACGGCTCACAAGCGGCGATTTCGGAATGTTTCTCTTCGGGCTTAACGTTCAAGGCCGCCCAGAGATGGGCCTGGGAAATGGTCATATCCAGGAAATCTTCCCATGCTTCGGACTCCAGTTCCTTCATTTTCTTCTTGTAGCCCTTCGGGTCTTCCTTATAGGCATCGGCGATCTTGTTGATGGCCTCAGCGGTCTCCATGTACAGAGGACCTAAGCCCGCGTCGATATCCAGCATACCCAGGTAGTTCCTGAGGTTGGCCGGGATGGGTTTGGCCAGGCCATAGGGCGCCCAGTTCTGAAGCTCCTCTTTCCTCACCGACATGTACTCGCCGCCCACAGCGCTGATGGCGCGGGATTTAAACAGCAGGAACCATGCACCCACGGGGCCATACGCATCCTTGAATCGGACAGGAACAAAACGCACTTCCTGGCAGGTCATCTCGGCGCCGGCCTTAATGGTGAAGTACGCACTGGAACCGGTGTTAAACGGCGGATACCAGGAGCGTCCAAAACCTTCACCCACGGAACGGGGACGGAACACATGCACCGCACCACCCATGGTGGCAATCGTACACTTTGCTTTGAACACGTAAAATTTTTCTTCACGGGTGCTGAAACCCACAGCGCCCACACACTTGTTGCCGTCCAACAACGGCTCAACGATGAAAATACGCTCAAAAATCTCACCACCCGCATCGGCGATGGCGTTTTTGGCGGCTTCCGCGACGAGAATCTTATAGGACTCACCGTTGATCATGAGCTGCCAGCGGCCTTCATGAACGTACTTGCCGTCTTCATCCAACCAGATTTTGAGACCCCATTTTTCAAACAGGTGAACCGAGGAGTCCACGTGACGGGCGATGTTGTAAACCAGATCTTCTCTGGAAATACCCATCAGGTCCTGACGCACGTAGCGAACATAGTCCTCGAGGGTGTTATCGCCATCTTTCACGCCCACATACTGGTTGATAGCGGAAAGTCCCATGGCCACAGCGCCGCTTCGATCCAAAGCCGCTTTGTCCACCAGGGTAATTTTAAGATTGTTCTTCTTTGCCCAGTAAGCGGCCTCAGTGGCCACACCACAGGCTGAGAAACCCCCACCTAGAATCAGGAGGTCAGTGTTGACTTCTACTGTTTCAAAATTTGCCATTATATAAGTTACCTCCTCTCTCTAAAATGTGGGAACGGCATCAAGACCTAACGATGCGGGCTCAGTTGCCAGGGCTTGATTGTTCAGATCGTCATTGGTCGCAAAACCGCCCAATGGATCTGCGGAACCTTCTTCGGTGGTTCGGATGGGGAATTTAAACCTTTTCAGGCTGCCATCGCGAAACTTGACGGTCCACATGATATCCTCGGAACCGCGAAGCGGTGTACAGCTTGCGCCCAAAGGAATAAAATCGGCGTAACCCCGAACATCCATGGCCTGCTGCGGGCAAATCTTGACGCAACACTGGCATTCCCAACACATGGAAGGATCACGGTTAAAGGCCTTCATCTTCTCTTGATCCAGCACCATGAGATCGTTGGGGCAAATATACATACAAGCAGTCTTGTCCTGCCCTTTGCAACCATCGCATTTTTCTGCAATTACGAAACTTGGCATTAGTATACCTCCTGATTTAACAATTTAAAAACGGTAAACAACGATACGATCAAAAAAACGATTGATCCGAAAAAGTTCTACGCTTGCACCTCCTTTCCCTGTGATCAAGGGCCAAAACAGCTGGCGACCGGAACGAATATGGACCATCTCCAACCGAAAATCTTCGAGACCCTTGCAAGGCGTCCCCTTTTGCCCGATTACTGCGTCAGACCCAAACTTCGACCTTGAATAGACTTTGTGCATTTTGGAACAAGCTCACTTATATCGAATTTTATTGAGGTGTCAAGAAAAAATGATCAAGAAGGTTCAAGATTCTGAAAAAAATTATCACAACACCTTCAGCGGTCCTGTCATTCGGCAACCCAAAAGGAACAACTGACTGTTAATACGAGAAAATCTTGATGCACTCGTAAAAAGTCACAAATCCATCTGTCGATGGCGTTGTAAAAAGTCCCAGCTACCGTGTTGCCGTGATTTTTCAGAATCTCAACATATTACAACACTCACCCTTTATCGGAAGAGCCCGTCAAATCCCTGGGTTGTCCGGTGGATTCTATGACGCTGCTCCAGAGACGGCCATCGGGATCGATTCTTTTTCGCTCTGAAACCGCTATGGGGATCGGCACGTGGGTGTATTCCGAGTCCCAGTACCCCACCACCATGTTGGTTCGGCCAGCCATGCCCGCATGCACCGCATTGTGCCCCAGCAACAAACAGAAAACGGAGTCTTTCGGGTTGGCGGGAACACTGCGAATCACATAGCTGGGATCGATATACTTCAGTTGCAATTCCACCCCTTCACGTTGGAAATAGGCCTTGATTTCATCGCGAAGAAAAAGACCGATATCTCCGAATCGAAGGTTCCCGGACGCATCACAGGCACTATCTCTGTTCAACAGATCCTGGCCGGCCCCTTCGGCCACCACGATCACCGAGTGATCGGACCGCTCGAGTTGCTCTTTCAACGCGGGTAGAAAACGCTCAAGGGTGAAGGGTATCTCCGGCACCAGGCAGAAATTGACGTCACTGGTGGCGAGGGCCGCGTAAGCGGAAATAAAGCCGGATTCCCTCCCCATCAATTTGACCAGGCCCACGCCGTTTCGCGCCCCCTTCGCCTCCACGTGGGCCGCGTAGATACAGGGCCGGGCTGCTGAAACAGCGGTCTCAAATCCGAAAGACTGGTCCAAAAAGGAAATATCGTTGTCAATGGTTTTGGGAATCCCCACCACGCCGATCTTGAGGCTGCGCCGACCGTCGAGGGTGTCCACCATTTCCGAAAC
The DNA here is from genome assembly GCA_019314425.1 of Deltaproteobacteria bacterium. Taxonomy (GTDB): domain Bacteria; phylum Desulfobacterota; class DSM-4660; order Desulfatiglandales; family Desulfatiglandaceae; genus NaphS2. The sequence goes on from JAFCZI010000104.1 coordinate 7,718, forward strand.
ATCCTGAGGCCCCCGGGATGAACCGAGGATGGTGCCCCCTTTTTCGTGAATATCCGCCACAATCTTCGGGTTTAATTCCACGGGTGTGTGCTGGTGCCGGGGTGAAATACCCTCATACCCGTAACGAAACCCGAAAACCGTGTTGACATGGTAGTGGTAATGGAGGCTCAGGACAATGGCCCGGATCACGTCGTTCAACCCGGGGCAGATACCGCCGCAGGTGATGATGCCACATTTCAGTTTGGACGGATCAAAATAGATTTTTTCCCTGGGCCCGGCCATCTCAAAGCTTGGCAGAGACCTGCCAGCGTCAATGCATGTTTCGGCCTCTTTCAGCGTGGCGTAATACAACACGCGGTCTTCATCACTTACGAATTGACCCTTGGTCATGGGGGATGGCACGTTGCATCGGCCCAGTTTTTCTATTTCCAGATTCAGATCTTCTATTTTCATGATGAAAACCTCACATTTTCTCGTTCCCATGCTCCTGCCTGGAAACCGGGTGGAAGGGCGGACACACAGGTCCGCCCCTACGGGATTGGGAGGGTAGGGGCAGACCTGTGTGTCTGCCCTACTGGAGAATAGAAAAATGGGGCTAGGGTGTCAACCCTCTTCGCTTCCAGGGGGCTGAGTGGCAAAAAAACATTGACAATATGAATTTTGATGCACTCGTAAAAAGTCAAAAATCCATCTGTAGATGGCATTGTAAAAGGTTCCATATACAAGGCGTAGTGGTTTTTCAGGATCATAGGCATACATGTGGTATGTTGAGATTCTGAAAAATCACTGCAACGCAGTAGATGGGACTTTTTACGACACCATCAATTTTCAATGGGTATTAAAATTCGGAAGGTAAACTTAATGGCCCCGTTGATTTTTCGTAAATATTCGGCCAGAACCCCATCTTCGCCTATTTTGGTCTGCTCACATAGCATTGTATGCATATTGTCACCTATGTGCTCTGGTCCCTTTTCGAGCTGATCACCTTGGGATTTCCGGGCATTTCCTTCCCGCAGCTGGATTTGCACATCCGATCGGCGGAAGGTTTGAAGGATTTTCATCAAGACGGCCCCCGGGAAAGCGTCGATAGTACAGCCAAAGGTAATCCCAAGGATCAATGAGAGAAAAGCGGTCTCTTTGGCCGGGATTGAGATCTACCGCACGCAGGTCAACCGTCCGTAATCCAGGGCAAGAATATGATCGGCTATTTGACGAAGCCAGGTCAGTTGATGGCTGATGATAATCAACGTCGTACCCCACTGATTTCGTGCATCCAGGACAGCACGCAGAATGAGCTCCGAGCTTTCGCGGTCCACATTGGCCGTCGGTTCATCCAGCAACAGGACCTTTGGCTTAAGGACCAGCCGGGCGGCCAGGGCAACCCGCTGTGCTTCACCTCCAGACAGCTCCCGCCAGGAGCGTTGGGAAAACCGGGCCGGGTCCAGACCGACTTTTTCAAGAGCCCGGCGCACCGGGTGTTGGGTGTCGGATATGCCCCGAATCTTGAGCCCATAAGACACGTTGGTCTGCACGGATCTTTTGAGAAGATACGGTTCCTGGCTCAACATGGTCACCTCACGGCGCAGGTTCAGGGAAACCTGGGACAGGGGTTGCCCCCGGAAAGTCACTCGGCCTGAGGCCGGTTTCTCCAGAAAAGCCAAAATCCTCATCAAAGTGCTTTTGCCCGAACCGTTGGGTCCAATCAAGCCGGTAATGGTCTTCACTTCGATGTCCAGGCGATCCACATCCAGAACCGTTCGATCCCGGTAAACCTGGGTCAGATTTTCCAAATGATAAAGTGATTTGTTCATTGTCCTGATAACCGTTTCAAACCGGACATGGCCAGATTAACCAGCAATGCCAGGGTAATCAGAATCAAACCCAACGCAATCCCCATGGCAAACTGCCCCTTGCCCGTCTCCAGAGCAATGGCCGTTGTGATGGTTCGGGTGTGCCATTTGATGTTGCCGCCGACCATCATGGAAATACCCACTTCGGATACAATCCGACCGTATGCGGCCGCCCCCGCCAAGGCCAGAGCAAACCGGGCTTCCCAAAGTGACGTCAGCAATAGTTGACGCGGGTCAGTCCCCAGGGTTAGTAAAGTTTGTTTAAGGCGATAATCAAGGTTTTCCACAGCGCTTGCCGTCATAGCCACCACGATAGGAAGGCCCAGGATGGTCTGACCGATGGCCATGCCCGGGATAGTAAACAATAAGTCTAAATCTCCCAGTGGCCCCCGGTGTGACATGAAGGCGTAACAAAGAAGCCCGATGACCACTGTGGGCAGAGACAACAACGTATCCACAACAACCCGAATAAGTCGCCGTCCGGGGAAATGGGCGTAACCCAGGCAAAATCCAAGGGGCGCGCCAATGGACATGCTGACCACCACGGAAAGGCTGGAAGCAAAAACGGTGGTTTTCACGGCAGAATAGGTTTCAGGGTCCCCATGAAACAGGAGACTAAAAGCCTGGATCAGCCCACTCAGGATATAGTCCATGGATCAAAAAAAGCGTACCAAAAAAGTTGAATGTTTCACTGCCTGGCGTTGGGAATAAATAGTTTTTTGTTCAACAATGTGAAGTTTCCGATGAGATTTTGAATTTGCTTCGAGGTCATCCATTCGGTGAACTTCCTGACCAGTTCGTATTTCGCATTCTTACACTTGGCCGGATTGACGGCAATAATGCTGTACTGATTGAACAGCGCAGGATCACCTTCCACCAGAACCTTCAAGGGGGGATTGCCGCCGTGATTGTCGGCGAATTTGATGAATGTGCCCCGGTCGGTCATGGTGTAGCCACCCTTCTCAGTGGCCACGTTGATGGTTGCGATCATGCCCTGCCCTGCTTGCACGTACCATTTTTCCTTGTCCGGCACCGTCAAGCCGGCGGCCTTCCACAGGGAAATTTCCTTTTTGTTGGTGCCGGAATTGTCCCCACGGCTCACAAAGGCCGCTTTTCCGGCTCCCAGTTTCCGGATGGCTTCGAGCACGGACGCGCTTTTGAGTCCAGCCGGGTCATTTTCAGGACCGATGATGACGAAGTCATTATACATCACCCGGGTTCGATCTTTGCCGAAGCCGTCGGCCACATATTTTTTTTCCGTAGCCGGCGCATGCACCAACAGCACGTCCACATCACAGTTTTTACCCATCTCCAGGGCCTTCCCTGTCCCGATAGCGGTCCATTTCAATTCAATCCCCGTGTCTTTCTTGAATTCAGGGGCCAGTATGTCCATGAGACCGGTGTTGTCGGTACTGGTCGTCGTGGCCAGCATCAGGCTGTCAGCCGCCGAAACGCTCAGGGGGCCGGAAACCCACAATACCAACGCCGTCAAAAATAAAAAAACAGCCATTCTGACCATATTCTAACTCCTTTGTTCCCGCTACTTTTGATGGCCTCGTCAAAAGCCGCAAATCCATCTGTAGATGGCGTTGTAAAAGGTTCCATATACAAGGCATAGTGGTTTTTCAGGATCGTAGGCATACATGTGGTATGTTGAGATTCTGAAAAATCACTGCAACGCAGTAGATGGGACTTTTTACGACGCCATCAATATTACCCTGTTTGTCTGATATTTGCGGGACACAATTCATCCCGTTCTCTTTTCAGCTGGAGTACGACAATCGCTGCCACAACCATGGTGCCCCCTGCTATCTGCAGGGGCTGGAGGGATTCACCGATAAAGAGGTAGGCAAACAGACCTGCGGAGATCGGCTCCAGGGTTGCTGTAATGGATGCTCGGGTAGAGCGGACGTAGTTTACCCCCACGAAAAAGAGACCAAAAGGGAGAACGGTTCCCACAATGGATACATAGAAAATCCACCCCCACTGGGCAGCCGTAAAACCGGCCCTGAGATAGTGGAATGGTGGATACAGGGTGTGCCAGGTAATCGTCGCGAAGAGGAAGGCATAAAAAAGTATAGTCCAGGGAGAATAGCGGTGCATGCCCCTCTCACCGACAAGGGTATATACCGCAAAGCAGAGGGCCGATGAGAGGCCCACCAGGATTCCCAACTGGTTCATTTTCAACAGGTGGAGGCTGTATCCCCCCACAACAAGGTAGCAACCGCCAAGGGACAGGAACAGCGCAAGAATCTTTGTGGACGTAAGGCGTTCCTTCCAGAAGCATATGGAAAAAAAAGCCACCATGACGGGGGCAAGATACTGTAGAAAAATGGCGGCGGCCACCTGGATTTTGCTGATGGCATAAAAATAGGTCACCTGGACCAGGGCCATCACCACGCCCCCCAGAATGAAAAAATACCAGAGATCCCTGGGCCGAATTTTAAAAAGCGGCCGGAACCCGATTCCCAAAACAATAGCCAGGAGCACGGTTGAAACCGTCACCCGGATCTGCACCAGCTCAAAAGGGGTCACGCCGCCGATGAACAGGGCTTTCCCAACAGTCCCGGAAGACGCCCACATAACAGCTGCCGCCGCAACACAAAGATACCCTTTCATGGAATGAGAGATCTCAGAATTTTTCATGCAGATATCGGTACACGTAGATGGGACTTTTTACGGCGCCATCAATCTTTAAAATAGTCTCTCACCTGCTTGATAGCGCAAAATTTCCCGCACATGGTGCACACATCCGCCTCCTCAGGTGGATTCTGTTCGCGATATGCCCTGGCTTTCTGCGGGTCGATGGCCAGCTTCATCTGGGTTTCCCAGTCCAGGTTTCTTCTCGCCACAGCCATTTGCCGGTCCCGTTCGATGGCCTGTTTGTTCCCTTTTGCAATGTCCGCCGCATGGGCGGCAATTTTGGTCACCACCACACCTTCACGCACATCCGAAACGCTTGGCAGGCAGAGATGTTCCGCAGGCGTCACATAACAGAGATAATCAGCACCGGCAGCGCCAGCCAAGGCACCGCCAATGGCGCAGGCCACATGATCGTATCCCGCTGCAATATCCGTCACCAGAGGCCCCAGCACATAAAAAGGCGCATGTTGGCACATCTTCTTTTGAAGGATGATATTGGTTTCAATCTGATCCAGCGGCACGTGACCCGGGCCTTCGATCATCACCTGAACATCCTTTTCCCAAGCCCTCCGGGTCAAATCACCCAGGGTCATCAATTCATGGATCTGCGCTCTGTCCGTTGCGTCAGCCAAGCACCCTGGCCGCAACCCGTCCCCAAGGCTGAGGGTAACATCATACTTTTCCGCTATTTCCAGAAGTCGGTCATATTCTTCGTAAAGGGGATTTTCCTTCCCATGGTGCAACATCCATGTGGTCAGAAAAGACCCGCCCCTGCTGACGATATTGGTTATTCGCCCCTGCTTTTTCAGAAGATCAAGGGCTGCCAGGGTCAATCCGCAATGAACCGTAATGAAATCCACGCCATCTTGGGCCTGTTTTTCAATGACCTCAAAAATTTTGTCGGCATCGAGCTTAACGAGCGCGCCTTTTTCCTCCACCGTCTCAACGACGGCTTGATATATGGGGACCGTGCCGATGGCTACTGTGGATTCCGCCAAAATGCTGTTCCTGGACCCATCAATATCCCGGCCCGTTGAAAGATCCATAACCGTATCAGCACCGGCCTCAATGGACACCCGAAGTTTGTCCATTTCCTCTTCAAGAATGGCCCTGTCCGAGGACGTCCCGATATTGGCATTGACCTTCACGAGCAATCCCTCTCCGATCCCGCAGGGAACCAGACGGTGATGCCGTCTGTTGGCGGGAATGACCACCCTTCCCAGAGCTATCTGCTCCCGAAGCCAATCCACATTCACCTGTTCATATTCAGCCACCTTTTCCATTTCCAGCGTAATAATGCCGGATCTTGCGTCCTTTGCGTCTCTGCGGTGAATACAGGTTTTTCTCAATTTACATAGCTTAAATTTAACCGCACAGGTCGAATAAAATCACGAAGCGATTTTATGATTTGAGCACATCCATGACCTCGGGAAAGTC
>JAFCZI010000387.1 GCA_019314425.1 Deltaproteobacteria bacterium
GAAAATCAGGTAACAGGCAAAAGCCACAATCAATGGGCTGATGGCCAGTCCATCCAGGCCGTCGGTCAGGTTGACCGCGTTGGAAGTGCCCACAATGATGAATACGGCAAGGGGAATATACCCCCATCCGAGATCAGGTGCGATGTTTTTCAAAAACGGAACATTGAGTGTGGCCTCGAATCCCGGTGAGAAATAAAGCGTCAGCGTCACCATCAGGGCGCCAATAACCTGAAGCATAAACTTGGTTGATGTGCTCATGCCCTTGGGGTTTTTCCCCGTTACTTTTGAATAATCATCCACAAACCCGATGGCGCCGAAGAAAAGGACCACAAAAACGGCCAGTTGAATGTAGCGGTTGAAGGGGTCGGCCCAGAGAAGCGTTGCCAGTACAATAGCCGGGAGAATCAGGCAGCCACCCATGGTGGGCGTGCCGGCCTTGGCTTGATGATTGGGAGGGCCGTCTTCTCGAATCCGTTCGCCGATCTGCAGATTTTTGAGTTTTCTAATGCCCCAGGCTCCCACAAAGAAACAGAGCGTCAGGCCTGTCAAACTGGAAAGGATCGTCCTGAAGGTAATGTACCTGAATACATTGAGCCAGGAAAAATCCGACTGGAAAAAATATATCAGTTTAAAAAGCATTGGTTTTTAACCCCAATCCGAAATGCCTTTGAAGACCCTCGGAGACCTTTTCGAATTGCATCATTCTGGAACCTTTGAGGAGAATCGTGTCTTTGGGCTTTAGTTCCTGAATTATTTTTGTGGTCAATTCATCATGGGTTTTCGAAATGACAACGCGATTTGAAGGCATACCCGCAGCGATGGCCCCTTCTTTCACATCTTCCGCATGAATTCCCATGGTAAAGAGCCACGAAGCGCCTGAATCGGAAATCCTTCTGCCCGCCTCCCGGTGGGCGGAAGACGCTGCCTCTCCCAACTCCAGCATATCCCCGAGCCCCACGAAGAACCGTCCGCCTTTTTTCACCATGGGTGCAGCGGAATCCGTCCGTTGATGCCCGAAAAAGAGCCCAGGCCTTTCACAATGTGCGCCATGGGTTCATCGAGGCTTAAGCCGACAGCAGCGGCGGCCAGTGCATTTTTCACATTGTGGACACCCGATACACCCAAGGTGATTGGCTGGCTGTTGCCGTCATAGATTAAGTCAAAACGCATTCCTTCGGCACCGCAACTTTTAATGTTGAGACCTCGAATCTTATTTCCTTCCTTCAAGCCGAAGGTGGTAAAAGCATGGCGCGCCGTGCCCCCGCTATCAAACCGGGCGGCGTGTTTCATCAGCACATCATCATCTCCGTTCAACACCATTTTCGCCCGGGGCGAAAGCTTGTCCATCAATTCTGTTTTGGCTTCCGCAACACCGTCAATATCTCCTAGACCTTCAAGATGGGCCATTCCCACATTCAGGATAACGCCCACGTCGGGATCTGCGATTTCAGTCAAACGGGCGATTTCACCTTTGTGGTTCATACCCATTTCAAGTACCGCCCGCTGATGTGTTTTCTCCAGTTTGAGAAGCGTTACGGGCAATCCGATGAGGTTATTGTGATTGCCCGGGTTCTTAAGGGTTTTGTGCCCCACCTGGAGAATGGCGGCGGTCATTTCTTTGGCAGTCGTTTTCCCGGAACTGCCCGTGATAGCGACAACTTTAGCGACATGTTGCCGGCGCCACCAGGCTGCCAGATCCCCCAAGGCCCTGAGGGTATCATCAACGGCGATGACGGCAATAGGGGGCACATTTTTTAGAGAAACCGGAAAACCTTTCTGCACGACCATGCCGGAGGCGCCTTGCATAACGGCCCGTGAAACAAAATCATGGCCATCAAAACGATCCCCTTTCAATGCCCAGAAGAGCTCGCCCCGTTGAACGGTCCTCGAATCAGAATTGAAACCGGAAAAACATGCCTGGGGGTCTCCGGAAACCAGATGGCCCTTCACCGCAGCCACGATTTCTTTTGAAGATATTTTTCCCCATATGGCGGTCATATTTTTCCTCATTCAACTTAAAGAAAGTGAGGCGGCCTGAGCCGCCACCAGGCGATCATCGAAAGCCCGTCTTGTTTTCCCCACAATCTGGTAATCTTCATGCCCTTTCCCGGCAATGAGGATCAGGTCTTCTTTCAGCGCCGCATCAACGGCCATTTTGATGGCCGTCTCCCTTTCCAGTTCGACCACATAATCTTTTTGTCCGGAAGCGATAACGCCCCTTTCAATCTCATCCGCAATGGCGGCGGGATTTTCCGAACGGGGATTGTCGGAGGTAATGAATACTTTGTGGCTGTTCCGGCCCACCACATGGCCCATTTCACTTCTTTTCCCCGTGTCCCTGTCGCCACCGCATCCGAAAACGGTCAGAATACGTCCGCGGGTAATTTGTTTCGCGGCCCCCAGCGCTTTTTCCAGCGCATCGGGGGTATGGGCGTAGTCCACCACAATGGCCAATGAGCGAGCATTGGGCACCAGTTCCATGCGCCCCGGAACCCCTTTCATGTTGTCTATGCCCGAAGCAATGGCCTCTAAGCCCACCCCCAAAGTCATAGCCGCTGCAGCGGCCGCCATAATATTGTAAATGTCAAAATTTCCGATGAGCGAAGACCGTATATCCATCTCGCCTTCTTTTCTGGAGATGAGCCTCGCGCGAAGCCCCCTCCGGCTGACGATTACCTCTTTTGCTGTCACATCGCACGCATTTTTGAGACCATAGGTTATGGTCCTGACCGGGGTCAATGCTATGAGGGTTTCCCCCCGGGGGTCATCGGCATTTATGACGGCACTCACAGACCCGTCGGGATTGTTATTTTTAAGGTTTGTAAACAAGAGGCTTTTGGCCTTGAAATAGTCGTCCATGGAGTCATGGTAATCCAGGTGGTCTCTGGAAATATTCGTAAACAAAACCGTGCGAAAAGGACAATCCGCAACCCGCCCCTGGTCCAGAGCATGGGAAGACACCTCCATAACCACATCTGTGGCGGACCAGTCAGCCATTTCCCGTAAAATTTTCATTAAATCCAGAGATTCGGGTGTTGTTACGGAAGATTTGAGGCGCAGGTTGGAAATTCGGTGGTTGACGGTTCCGATGACACCGGGTTTTCTGCCAGCGGCCATGAGGATGGATTCGAGCAGATAACTGGTGGTGGTCTTTCCGTTAGTCCCGGTTATACCGATCAGGTTCATGGCGTAGAAGGGGTGCTGATAAAATACCACGGCGAGCTGAGATAACGCTTTG
>JAFCZI010000388.1 GCA_019314425.1 Deltaproteobacteria bacterium
CCCTTTTTCCTCTGTAGCCTCTTTTCCCAATCTCTTGAAATGATAAAACGTACCATTTTTCCATTACATGAAACGAAAAAAGTTGACGGTTTTGGTTCAGTTCTGTACTTTTGGTTCAGGAGGTTGACAATATGGCTACCATCACATTTGATACTCATGCTTATATCAAAAAACTGAAAGCCGTCGGTGTTACGGAAGAACAAGCCGAGGTGCAGGCTGAAACACTGGCTGGGTTGATTAGCGACCAACTCGCCACAAAACAGGATATAGAGTTGCTTCGCCGCGACATGAAAGAGGTTGAAATTAAAATAAGCGGAGAAATCAACCTCATCAAATGGATGATGGGCTTTGTCCTTGCCGGTATCGCCGCCCTGATACTGAAGTCGTTTTTCGCATGATCTCGACGCATTATACTCGCGCTGAATATGACAAGTTGGAAGATGGAACTTTTTCCGGGCGGATTCCTGGTTGCAAAGGTGTAATCGCTTTTGGTAAAACCTTGCGCGAATGTGAAAACGAGTTGCAGTCCACACTTGAAGATTGGATTTTCATTGGTCTCAAATTAGGGCATCCGCTCCCTGTTATTGATGATTTTGATTTGAATAAGAAACCCGTTTATGAGTCAGTGGCAGCCATGTAAACGAAGATTATTCATTAAACGACTGCGGAAACTTGGATTCGATGGTCCCTACGCAGGCTCCCGGCATCAGTTCATGGTGAATGAAAATCACCGCTTAAGCGTTCCATCGAATTCCGATTATTCTATTCCACAGTTGAAAATGATGATCAGCGAAGTGGAAATCATAATGGATCGACGGCTTTCTGCTGACGAGTGGAACGATTTGGGCTGATATTCTGCGAGTGGGCGATCAAAGTTCAGGTTCTATTTTTTGCATGTAAATGGGGTCTGACCCCTTTTTCCCGCTTCAGGACTCAAGCATGGGGGCATCCTCTGCCGGTTGGTTAAAACCACCGGCTATACGATACAACCCCTGCGGGGTTTCTGGCTGTCAAATTTGTTAACACCGTAAAGAAAAATAACGGTTGGCAACGATCCTCAAAAAATATCACCCCGGCGATAAACCCTTAAACCAAAATCCAGAACCTTTTAACTCAATCAAACAAAGGCGCCGTGTCGGGATGCGGGTGGCATCAATGTTGCAGGGATACCAGCACCGGACAAACCATACGAAAGAAAGACTGAACAAACCCGTGGCTTACAGGTAGGTATGAAGAAACAATCGGGATTCACCCTAATAGAAATGATGATCGTCGTTGCCGTGTTTGCGGTTATGGCCGCTATTGCGATCCCCGCCTTTATGACCTTGTTGCCGGGGATGCGGTTGAACGGGGCCACCCGGCAGGTGGCGGGGGATTTGATGGCGGCGAGTATGAAGGCGGTTAAGCTGAATCAGAAGACGAAAGTTTTTTTTAACGGTAGCGGCCCTGGGTACGAAATATGGAACGATGCAGGTAATGACGGGACGGTTGCCAATAACGAGGGTGACGATGTAGCGAGGAGCATCTGGCCTGACTATCACGATGTGACTTTCAGTTCCACCAATGACCCTATATTTTCCCCAAGAGGTACGGCTACTAACCTCCCAACCATTACCTTAGGAAACAACGATGGTGGATGCAAAGAGGTGACGGTTTCTATTGCAGGTCGTGTAAAAATTGCGGAATGTGCGGGTGGGAGTTGATGATGGCGGCACAAAAAACGGAACAAAGCCCAAAGAAAAACCAAGGCGGCTTCACCCTGATCGAGGTGCTGATAGCCATTGTAATCCTCTCGGTAGGTCTGTTGGGTATGGCCTCTTTGAATGTGGGGATTATTAAAGGCAATAAGCTCAGTGGCGATCTGACTACCGCCACGACTCTGGCACAGGACAAGATGGAGGATATCAGAAGACAGGGTTACGCAGGTGTTACACCGGAGGATAGAGCGCCATGCACGACGCCTTATAGTAAATACGAAAGAGAGGTTAGTGTTTCCGTCGATGACCCGGCCCCCCGCATGAAAACGATAACCGTAACCGCTTACTGGAGAAATTCTATAGGAAACCCTTCGGTTGAATTGAAAACAATTCTTGCCCAATAATTAAAGGACCCCATGCCGAATACTACAAAAAACTGTGAGCGAGGATTTACCCTGGTCGAATTGCTCATTGCCATGGCACTCTCGCTGGTTGTGATAGCCTCTTTGTCCAGCGCTTTTATCAGCCAGCGCAAGACCTATGCCATTCAGGAACAGATTACTGAGATGACTCAGGGTGCAAGGGCGGCTATGGATATGATTGGCCGAGAACTCAAGATGGCAGGATATAATCCTATGGGTCCTACGGGGATTGCGATCACTGGTGTGCAATACAATCCGGTCCAGCTTCAGATACGGGCTGACCTGAAAGGTGACGGTGACACTTCGGACCCACATGAAGACGTCACTTATGCTTACGACAGTGACAACCTTCTGATCACCAGAGACACCGGATCGGGAAAGCAACCCTTTGCGGAGAACATTCAATCTTTTACGTTTAAATACTTTGCAAGCGATGGGGTTACGGAAGTCACGGATGCG
>JAFCZI010000105.1 GCA_019314425.1 Deltaproteobacteria bacterium
GGTGCTGATAAAATACCACGGCGAGCTGAGATAACGCTTTGCGGGAGTCGGAGACCTGCATAAATACCGGCATTTGATCTGGTTTCCGGGTGAGTTTCTGAACCGCAACCTCCGGCGTCACCTCTGACAAAACAGCTGCGGCCCCCCTGGAGACAGCATCCCCGATAAAATCATGCCCATCCTGCGCATGTCCCTTAATGGCCACGAAAAGGTCACCCGGCCCGATCTTACGAGAATCATAGTTTACATGAGGGATTTCCACATTCTGTCCGCCCGAAAAGCGCTTAATGTTGATATTCCCTATGAGTTTTTTTAAATGCATGGCGCTGTTTCTTAAAATTTGGTTTTAGCCATCAGCTAAAAGCCAACGGCCAACCGCTCGTCATTACATGGGTGGCTTGAAATTCACCGTGATGCTTTGAACCGTTTTCAATGGAGATCCGGGCTCCGGATTCTGCCCGATGGCCAGCCCTGACCCTTCGAGGCACACTTTCAAACCCAGGGAACGGCTGCGTTTAAGAACCTCTCTCATCCCCAGGCCGATAAAATCGGGCAATTGCGCTGCCTGTGGCGCGTGAGGCAGCAGAGCCGTTTCCGGTGAAATGGGGGGTACTGCGGCGTTTTCCGATTTCACGTTCGACTGTGCCGATGGAACGTTAACACTACTGAGCAGGGAAGGATTAGGACTGATTCTGAGGTGGTTCAGCGCCCATGAGCCCACTTCTTTGAATACGGGTCCCGCCACCCGGCCACCGTAGATATAACCTTTGGGCTCGTCGATCATTACCATAATTACCAGCCGGGGTTTGCCCGACGGAACAAAGCCCACGAAGCTTGCCACATATTTCTTTTTTGAGTATTGCTTTGTTTTGGGATCTACCTTCTGTGACGTTCCCGTTTTTCCGGCAACCTTGTATCCCTCGATGGCGGCTTTTTCGGCTGTGCCCTCCTCGGTTGCTACTCCCTCAAGAATAGCGGCTACTTTCCGGGCCGTTTGGGTCGAAATAACCCTTTTCACCACCTTTGGATGGGTTCTTTTAGTGGTATGTCCGGAGTCATCCACGATTTTTGAGACAACATATGGACGCATCAGGTTTCCCCCATTTGCGATGGCTGCCATGGCCATGGTCAACTGTAAAGATGTGCTGGTCATACCCTGCCCAAAAAAAAGTGTCGCCTGATCAATTTCCCTGGCGTTTTTTGCACTCCTGATAAACCCGCTACGTTCACCCATAAGATCAATTTCCGTCTTTTTCGCAAAACCGAAATTTTTCAAATATTCGGTAAATTTCCGGTATCCCAGTTTCTGGCCCATTTTGATGGCCCCGATATTGCTGGAATAGACAATAACATCGGCTGCGGAAAGGTTGCCGTATTTGTGGGTGTCATGAACCACCCTGCCGCCCACTTTGAATTTGCCCTGCTCACAGTAAAACTGGGTGAGGGGCGAGACAACGGATTCTTCCAATGCCGCTGCCAACAAAAAGGCCTTGATCGTAGACCCCGGCTCAAAACAATCCGTTACGGGCCGATTACGCCATTGATAAGGTTTGTAGTGAAAAAAGACATTCGGGTTGAATTCGGGCACCACGGCCATGGCCAGGATTTCACCGGTATACGGGTCCACCACCACACAATGTCCCCCTTTTGCTTTTGCTTTTTCAACCGCTTCCCGAAGCGACTGCTGAGCCTTATACTGAATGTCTTTGTCGATGGTCAGATAAAGGTCATGTACCCTCTGGTCCGAAGCTACGGGTCTTATGACAGCGAAAGGCCTGCCCAGCGCATCCCGCATGAAGACCAATTTCTCTTCAGGCCCCCGGAGCAACCCATCAAACTTTTTTTCAAGCCCTTCCAACCCCTGGTTGTCGGTCCCGGAAAAGCCGAGGACATGGGCAGCCGTTTCACGACCGGGATAATAACGCCTTGTTTCAGTGGTGACCCCCAACCCCTTGAGATCAAGGGCTTCGACTCGTTCCGTCAGGGATTGTGGAATCTTCCTTTTAATCCAAACAAAAGAGCGGTTCCGTTGAAGTTTTTTCAGAACCTGGCTCTGCTTTTCGCCCAGAACTTTCGACAGCGCCCGGGCTGTTTTATTTTTGTCTTTTATCTGCTTTGGGTGGGCAAATACCGACCCCACCTGAACGCTGATTGCCAGCTCATGCCCTTCTCTGTCGTAAATAACCCCCCGTTTCGGTGGCAGATTTGTGGTCCCGATGATACCGTTTTTCGCTATGCCACGCAGATACTCTTGCTGCAACACCTGAAGTTGATAAACCCTGACAAAAATGGTGAGCAACCCGCCCATGAAAAAAACACTTACCAAATGGATACGAAAGCGAATCCATCTTTTTTCTTTAAGTTTCATGGCAGCAAGATGATTTGTTCAGGCTTCGGAGGGCTGAGCCCCAGTTTCTGAATCGCGAGACGTTCCAGATTTCGCGGTGATTTCAGGGTGGCCAGTTCCAGTTTGAGCTTTTGATTGATTTCCCTGAGCCTCATTTCCTCCTTTTTCAATTGGCTGAGATCATATCCAATCTGGGTTATTTCAAAATTGGACCACACATATCCAATACCAGTCCCCATAAAACAAATTAACATCATCAGGGTTACAAAGACCTGTCTTCGGGTGACATGAAGCCTGGCGGGTTTCGATCTTTCATTCGCCATACGAACCCCGCTTGCGGCATTACGGGAATTCATCATTTTCGATAGATTGTCCGGACGGGTCATGACGACATCCTTTCTGCAACCCTCATGATGGCGCTGCGTGCCCTGGGGTTATTATGGATTTCCGCTTGTTCCGGTTTTTGGCCCTTTTTGAACAGACGCGTGAAAGTCGGAGACTTATCGCATGCGCAAACCGGAAAATCGGGGGGGCAGATGCAGGCCTTTTCCCAATGAACCATGGCTTTTTTGACCTGCCGGTCTTCAAGGGAGTGATAGGAAATGACAACCAGCCTCCCCCCTGCGGCCATCAGTGCAGGAATTTTACGGAGGAATGTCTCCAGGTTGTCCATTTCCTTGTTAACGGCTATTCTGAGCGCTTGAAAAGTTTTGGTTGCGGGATGCCGCTTCCAGGGCTGACGAGATTTAGGCGTTGCCCCTTCAATTATTTGGGCCAGCCCGGCTGCGGTTTTGATGGGGTTTTTGTCTCGCGCCCTTACGATAGCCCTGGCAAGAGGCTTGGCTCTCCGTTCTTCGCCATATTCCCGGAGAAGAGCTTGAAGGGATTTGACGGGGAGGGTGTTGATCAAATGCTCTCCGGTCGGTTTGTGGTCCGGATTCATTCTCATGTCGAGGGGCTCTTCTCTATTGAAGCTGAAGCCTCTTCCGGATTTTTCGATCTGGTAAGAGGACATTCCCAAATCAAGTAAAATGCCATCAATACTGTCGATGGCCAACTCCTGCATCACCCTGCCCAGGTTAGCGAAATTCGCCTGGACAAGCTGTACCCGATGGTCTGAACTCAATCTTTCATGTGACAAACGGATGGCGTCAGGGTCTCTATCCAGACAGATTAGTCTGCTTTTTTCAGGCAGATAGGACAATATCTCCGAGCTGTGACCGCCTGATCCAACGGTTCCATCAACATACACGCCTTCCGGTTTGAAGTTGAGATACTGGATAGCTTCCTGGACAAGGACCGGAACGTGAGGATAGTTCGAATTTTGAATCTCTAGATCCGTAGTTCTTGAAGGGCCTGGCTTGCCTCGGGGAACACCTCCGTCACTCTTTCGAATTCCGCCTCCCATTTCTTTTTGTCCCAGATTTCAAACCGTTTTAATTGACCCACAACCACAACCTCTTTTTTCAGTCCCGTAACTTCTCTTAAGTAGAGAGGGATCGTGATTCTACCGTTCTTTAGTGGACATTCTTCAGCGCCGGAAATAAAATACCTGAGAAAAGCGATTCCCGCGCTGTCAAATAAAGGAAGATTGGCCGCTTTTTCTTCGAGTTGCCGCCAAACGTCCCTGGTAAAAGCCCAGAGACAGCCGTCTTTATGGGTCACCACCAGGCACTGATCCCCTTCCCGGGGCAGAACCTCACGAAATCGCGTGGGGATCGCCAAGCGACCTTTGGCGTCCAGATTGTGTTTTGAACGTCCGCGAAACATGGGAAACTTTCCATGACACTTTGTGACAGTTTTTACCACTCTTCGGCACTATCCGGTAAAAAAATCGTCTTGTCAAGAAAATTGTCTCTCGTTCCCCCGCTCTGCGTGGGAACGTACCGTGGACGCTCAGCGTCCATTCGCACCGTGTCTCTCAGACACCCTTACCCGTTCGATCCGAAACCACAAAAGGTGATGGCAATTCTGTTGATTTTGACCATGAAAACGGGTAAAGATGAAGGTTCATAGAGAAACTAGCATAGTGAATGGTTGTTTCCCACGGAGTGTATTGATATGCCCGATCGACTATCTTTCCCCCTTTGTCATATTCGAAAAATTCCGGTTTTTCTCCTGGCCCTGGCCCTCTGGTCCTTTTCAGGGGCCTCTGCAACTGAAGGAGCCGGATTTTTTTCAAGCAATTCCGAAACCCTGAACGATGTGGCCCGGTCCATTGCCGGAGGACTCGGTAAGGCGCACGAAACGTCCCGGCCCCGGGGGACCGGCGGGTTGAAGTCGGTGGTTTATGTAAGCCGGAACTATTTTTTCGACCCCCACACCAGGGCCACTTATCCCCTCTCCTCCTATCTGGCCGATGAGTTGCGCATTGCCCTGGCTGCAACCGGTCTTTTTGACCTCACCACGGACGCGGATTTTGATTCCGATTACGTGCTCACGGGCAACTACCACCGGGAGAAAGACCGCCTCATCATTACCTGCCGGCTCAAACAGATGACGGTTCGGCCCGCTGGGCAAAAGGTGGTGGTGGACGCGGCCTCGGCCCGGGAAGAACTGGAAAAAAGCCACTGGGATCCCCAATGGTTCACGGATACGGTGGAGAGCCGGATGCGGTTTCTCATGGCCCGGCTGGAGGAAAAATGCGCAAGCGATCTCCTTGGAAAAGAACGCTCCCGGGTGGTGGTGGAGAAGTTCCGGTTCCAGGACGAGGGGCTTTTTTCGCCGTTCAGCGCCTACGTTGGCAGTTGCATCACCGACCACCTGACCCGCAGCAAACTCCTTGTGCCTTTAGAACCCCGGAACGGCCGGATTATTGACGAGAAGGGCATCAAGGAGAAAAATATCGTTCCCACCAGCACCCAAGGAGGCACTCTGGCCGCCCTTTCCCAATCCGCCTGTTCCCTTACGGGGGCCTATTGGCCCAAGGGGGAGAACATCGAGGTGAAAGCGAAACTGATCACCCCCGAAGACGAGATTCTGGCGAGCGCTTCGGTCCTGATCCCCGGAAAATTGATCAACCCCCAATGGCTTGTCCTTCCCCAGAAAAAAGATACGGGGTTCATGCGGGCCTACGAGGGGTTCAGGGATCGTGCGCCGGGAGAGGATCCCTTTGAGGTGGAGATCCTCACCACCCGGGGCAAAAACAACCTGACCTACAAAAAAGGGGAAAAGATTGTTTTCCTCCTCAAGGTCAACCGGAATGCCCATGTGCGCATCTTCAACCGGGGGGCGGATGGAGAGATTTACCGGATTTTCCCCAATGCCTTTCACCCGGACGACCGGGTCCCGGTCGGGCGGGCGGTCATGATGCCCGGCAAGGGGTACGGCAATTTTGCCTTTGAGGTCAGAGCGCCGTTCGGAAACGAGATCGCCAAGGTCTATGCTTCGGATCGGCCCCTTGAGGAATTGCCGGGGAAGGCCTTGGGGATGGGCTTTAAAAAGATGACCCTCCCGGCCAAGGAAATCCAGGACGCTTTTACCGGATATGCGCTGAAACACGGGATCGCCCTGGGGCAGGATGATGTGGTGATCCGGACTGTGGAGTAAACGGAGGTTCCTTATGAAAACCCATGTTCGTTCTTTAATCGCTTCCCTCCTTTTCGCATGCCTTTTCCCCTTTCCGGCCGGGGGCGCTGAAAAACCGGTCCTCGTCATCGACCCGGGCGGGCACAAGGCAATAATCAGGGACGTGATCTTCACCAGGGACGGTCGTTACCTGGTCTCGGCATCGGGTGACAAGACCATCCGCGTGTGGGATGTCAAGACCGGCGGGATCAACCGGGTCATCCGGGGGCAGATCGGGGCGGGGGATGAGGGCAAGATCTATGCCGCGGCCCTTTCGCCGGACAACGAGTGGATGGCGGTGGGGGGCTGGTTAGCAAAAAATCCATCGGAACGTGACGCAATCCGCCTCTACCACTTCCCCACCGGTCGACTGGCGGGCCTGCTCAAGGGGCACGATAATGTGGTCTTTTCCTTAGCCTTTTCGCCGGACAGCCGGTTCCTGGCTTCAGGGAGCGCCGACAAGACCGTGCGGGTGTGGGACGTTTCGCGAAAACGGGCGGTTCACACCCTGAAAGGGCATAAGAATTATATCTATGCCCTGGCCTGGTTCCCGGACGGAAAACGGCTCATCTCGGGTTCCTTTGACCACACCCTCATGATCTGGGACCCCAAGACCGGTCGACGGATCAAGACCCTCACGGGTCATGGGGACGATGTCGTTTCCGTAGCCGTATCCCCGGACGGCAGGCATATCGTCTCGGGGAGCGACGACAAAACCCTTCGCCTCTGGGACGGCCGGAGCGGGGCCTTTGTGAAGGTGCTGGCGGAGCAGAATCAAACCGTTGACAGCCTCTCCTTTTCCCCGGATGGAAGGGAAATCCTGACCGGGCACGGCAACGGTTCCGGCGCATGTGAAAACAACCTCTTCACCGTCCCCCAGGGGAAAAAGCGCCTCGCCTTCACCCGGCACGACAACCTCGTCCAGGCCACGGCCATCTCCCCGGACGGCCACCTGGCCGCCACGGGCGGGGGGGATGACAACCTGATTTACTTGTGGGATATGAAAACCGGCGCGGTGAAACAGACCCTTTCGGGGAAGGGGAAATCGGTCTGGTCCGTGGGTTTTTCCCGGGACGGGAAGTCCATTTCCTGGGGGAACAAAAGCTCGTTCAATGCTGCGAATGATCGCGGTCCCCTCCAGCGCCGCATGCGGATCAGCGGCGGCCGGGTGGAGTACCTGGGAGCGGTGGACGACCCGAGCGCATTTGTGCGGGCCCGGGAAACCGGCGGCGGGTACACCCTCAGAACAAAGAAGGGGGGTACTGGAAACAATGCCATTCTCCAGGTGGTAAAAGACGGTCGGGTGGTCGCTGAAATGGAGCGGGACAGCACCTCGGGGTTTCGACATCGGTCCTACACCCTCACGCCGGACAATCGCACCGTTGCCGGCGGCGGGGGAAACGGCAACCTCACCCTCTACAACACGCAAACCGGCAAGAAAATTCGCGATCTGATCGGCCACACGGGGGACGTGTGGGCCGTGGCCGCCAGCCCGGACGGGCGGTTTCTCGTATCCGGTTCAGACGATCAGACCGTAAGAGCCTGTTTAAAAATTATTTGTAACGTCTAAGCATCTTTCCAATTGATGCAATATAGACCATAGTTTCAGCGGAACAACTTTGTCTTTCATAGTCAATGATAAGCCTTCTGTCCCACTGAAACCACCCAAATGTTCTTTCGACGATCCATCTTTTGGGTACAACTTGAAAACCTTTAGTTTTAAGAGTAGGGGCAATTTCTAGTTTGCAAAGG
>JAFCZI010000389.1 GCA_019314425.1 Deltaproteobacteria bacterium
CATGTCATTACTTTAAAAAGGAGGTGCGATATCCCAAGAAAAAGCCCCTATGAAATTATCCTTGAACCTAATGAAAAAAAGATTTAAAAAATATGGCGCGGAAATATACGTCACCGTATTTACGAATTCAAACACGACTACAGCCATCTATCCCGCCACATTTCCCACATCAAAAGAGACCACAAGCGGTGTTTGTGGTCAGCCCGGCCAGAGAGGTGTTCAGATATCATCTTGTCAACGAAAATGTGATCAAATAACCCCTCACTGCTAAGGCGAGCGGGGGAAAGATAATCAAAAAGCAGTTCTTTCAATTCAACCCGAAACCATTGATCAATAGGAGCGGAAAATCCCATTTTTGGCCGTTCAAATAACTCTGAAGGTAAATATCGAGTCAATAGTTTTTTCAACAGATATTTTCCGCTACCGTTTTTGTATTTAAAACTGTCTGGCAGTCTCGAGGTATATTCGACGACGCGGTGATCAAGAAGAGGGGCTCTTACCTCAAGACTCGTTGCCATGCTGGCCCGATCGACCTTTGTCAATATGTCATCAGGGAGATAGGTTATCAGATCCACACGCATGAGACGCGAAAGAGGGGACAATTCTTTAGTCTTTAGAAAAGTCTCTTCAAACTGACCCTGTGGAACTATTCGACCAAGTAAGAAATGTATTCTGTCTGCAGACCAGGGACAAATGGCCATCCGGTATAGCTCCTGAATCCCAGTTTCGCTGATAAGGTTAATCAATGTTTGCCATCTATTAGTAAATGTGTCTTCCCTGAAACGTCGAGGAACGAAGTGCCGCCATGGAAGGTGGCATTTTTCAACCCAATGAGCTGGCATGCTTCCCAAAATAATTGCCAAGGCTTTCCTTAAAGATGTAGGAATATGTGCGAATCTTGTTGCCCTGACCCGGGTCTTCCAGTAACGATCGTATCCGGCGAATTGTTCGTCCCCTCCATCTCCGGAAAGAGCGACGGTCACCTGAGAACGAGCAAGACGACTGACCAGAAAAGTGGGTATGGCTGAAGAATCAGCAAAAGGTTCGTCATATATTTCAGGAAGTTTTGGGATGATCTCGATGGTTTCTGCTGGAGTGACATAGAGTTCCGTGTGATCCGTTCCCAAATATTTTGCAACCTTGGAGGCCCATGGGGCCTCGTTGTAGGCTGGTTCGTGGAACCCTATATTGAATGTCCGTACAGGGGAAGTATTAACCTTCTGCATCAATGCCACAACTGCAGAAGAATCAATGCCGCCACTTAGCAGGGCACCGAGAGGAACATCGCTAACGAGCCGATCTGAGACGGCCTGAGTGAGTATATGGTCCATTTCCTCGATAGTATCGTCCTCACTCTGGTCACTTATTTTTGAATTGATATCCCCTGGTGGAAGCTCCCAGTAGCAGTGGGTCTGGATATTTTGGTCGTTAAAAACGGCGTAATGGCCGGGAAGAAGTTTGAAGGTGTTCTTAAAAATTGTTTTTGGAGCCGGAACATAAAGATAATGAAAATAAAGGGAGATTGCGTCAGGGTCCAGATGCTTTTCAAAGAGTCTGAAGGGAATCAGGGCCTTGAGTTCTGACGCAAAGAGAAGATTTCCAGAAGAAAAATAATAATATAAAGGTTTTTTCCCTAACCTATCCCTGGCAAGAAAGAGCAGTTGGTTTCTGCTATCCCACACCGCCAAAGCAAACATTCCGACAAACCGTTGGAGGCATTCTATCCCCCACTGGAGGTAGGCCTTGAGGATCACCTCTGTATCTGTGCTGCTGTGGAATGAATGGCCAAGCTCTTCGAGGCTTTTGCGGATCTCACGAAAATTATATACCTCGCCGTTGAAGACAATTTGGACTTTTCCATCATCATTCCCCATGGGCTGTCGCCCCAATGGAGAAAGATCGATTATTGATAGCCGACTATGCCCCATTCCCACACCGTCCTTTGGATCTAGAAAAAACCCCGAATCGTCCGGACCACGGTGAGAAAGCCGAGATACCGCTTCGCGAAGGGCTCCCTGCAAAGATAACGCGTTCAGAGGCGTCTTAAATCCAACAATACCGCACATATCGCTACCCCAGTATTTTCTCTTAATTCAAAACTATCAGGAATCTTATTATAATGGGCATGTTTAAAGCATGTCATTAATAAGCATGGTTTCTAATGCTTCTCGATGCGATTCACATAAAACTGTGTTTTGGAAGCCAATTAGCGATTTTCGCGTACAAAATAATTTCGAGTAAAGACCTCTTTTAGCTAATTGCTTAAAAAGGAAATTATGACCAAAGATCCTATTTGAAAAACCCAATGTTTTACTGCGGCAGAAGTTAAGCCATTGGTCTTCTAAAAAGGTAACATCTTTTATGGCATTTGACCTTTTTTCAAGTTC
>JAFCZI010000106.1 GCA_019314425.1 Deltaproteobacteria bacterium
CACACCCCCGTCCCGTCCGTATAAAAATATCTTGACAATCTATCTGAAACAGGCTCTTTTTAACACCGTCATGATGAACCTGCGTACACGCATATATCTGCTTTTGACCACTCTGGTGTTGGTGACCTTATTGGGCGGCCTGGTCATGGTGTGGTACACCTATCGAATGGAGGGGCTTCTGACCCATATCATTTCCAAAAATATGGCGACTTTTTATGCTGCGGAAGGGCTGGAAATTTCACTTGTGAATCAAAAGGGGTTTGTTTCGTACTATTTTTTGGATGGTGATCCGGACTGGCTCAGGCAACTCGGGGAATACCGCCAGATTTTCAAGGAGCGGCTCAAAGAATCAAAGGCCCTTGCGGGAGATGAACGTCAAATGGCGGCGATTGCGAAGATCGAAGCCGAATATGGGCGCTATGTCCTCCTTAAAGACCAGGTTATCTTACATTACAAGGGGGGGGATCGTGAAGCAGGCGCCAGACTCCATAAAGAGACGCGAAACCGCTTTTTCAATATCCTTAATCTTTGCGATGCGTATAAGGCGCTTCACCGGGAAGCGATCGAACAGGCCCGGGACAAAAGCTTCCGGCAGGCCCGAAACCTCAGGTTTGTGGCCGGAATAGCCATCTTAACCGTTTTGATTCTGGGGGTGCTCCTGGCCTTTGTTTTGACAAAACAGATTCTGATCCCCATCCGCAGGTTGGCTTTAGAGGCGGACAGGGACGTGGAACCGCCCGGGGGCGGAGATGAAGTCAACGTCTTGAGCCAAAGTGTGCGTGGCCTCATCAAAGACGCAGACCATACGCAGGTCGCGCTTCAAAAAAGCCGCGAGACCCTCCTGCAGGCGGAAAAGCTGGCATCGGTAGGGAAATTGGCGGCCGGGATGGCCCACAGTATTCGAAATCCCCTTACCTCCGTAAAGATGCGGCTCTTTTCTCTGCATAGAGCCCTTGAACTCTCACCCATCCAACGGGATGATTTTGAGGTAATTTCCGAGGAAATCCGTCACATCGATACGATTGTGCAGAACTTTCTTGAGTTTTCCCGTCCGCCCAAACTCAAGACACAGAAAATCAGCCCGTCAGAGGTGGTGGATTTGGTCCTTCAACTGCTTCGACACCGCCTCGAATCCTACAATGTGGCTGCGACGGTCCGTCGTCAGACCCCCCTCCCTGAGATCCAGGCGGATCCCGAACAGCTGAAAGAGGTGCTGATCAATCTCTTAGAGAATGCCTGTGAGGCGATGGAAGGGGGCGGTGCGATTGTTATCCAGGAGGACGAAGGCTTTAGCGAACCGGATGGGCCTGTTGTGATCATCCGGATAACCGATACCGGACCCGGGATTCAGAAGTCCATTCAGGAAAAGGTCTTTCAACCCTTTTTCACCACCCGGGAGGACGGGACGGGCCTGGGCCTGAGCATCGCCGGCAGGATCATGGAAGGCCATGGGGGGGGGCTGGAGCTGATATCTGAAAGGGGGGAGGGGACTACATTTGTGATCACCCTGCCCATAGAGGGGCATCAATCGTGAGCACTATTCTGATTATTGATGACGACGACCAGTTGCGGGTCAGCTTTCAGAGGCTTCTGACGGAAGAGGGTTATTCCGTTGACAGCGCCCCATCCGGTGAAGCCGGTCTCAATCTGATGAAATCCATCACCCCGGACCTGGTTGTCCTGGATATGCGATTGCCCGGAATGAACGGTCTCGAAACTTTTAGACGCATCCATGCTATCGAGCCCAAACTCCCTGTTATTATCATGACGGCTTTCGGGACCACCGAAACAGCCATCGAAGCCACAAAGATGGGGGCCTTTGATTACATCCTCAAACCCTTCGATATCCCTGAAATGTTGGGCATTATAGAACAGGCCCTTGAAGCGGGCCGATTTATGCGTTCGCCGGTAGATGTGAACGCCACGCCTGACAATGTGTCACGGGAGGCCATCGTCGGCCGCAGCAAGCCCATGCAGGATGTTTACAAGGCCATCGGACGGGTGTCTCCCACCGATGCAACGGTGCTCATACGGGGTGAGTCGGGCACAGGGAAGGAGTTGGTGGCCCGGGCCATATATCAGCACAGCCTCCGGGCAGAGAAGCCGTTTCTGGTCATCAACTGTGTGGCTATCCCTGAGAACCTTCTGGAAAGCGAGCTTTTCGGATACGAAAAGGGGGCCTTTACCGGCGCATCCCACCGACGCGTGGGAAAGATCGAACAGGCAGACGGCGGTACGGTATTTCTGGACGAAATCGGCGACATGCCTTCCAGCATACAGGCCAAAGTATTGAGACTCCTCCAGGAAAAAAGCATCGAGCGCCTGGGCGGCAGGGGCACTATATCGGTGGATGTGCGGATTATTGCCGCCACCAATCGGAATTTGGAAAAAGCCCTTTCCGAAGGTCGCTTTCGTGAAGATCTATACTATCGCCTCAAAGTTGTCACCATCTCGCTCCCCCCCCTTCGAGAACGCCCCGACGATATCCCGCTCCTGATAGAATACTTCCTGGCCAGATCTGCCGCAGACTTCGGTATGGAAAACCCCGGGATTACGGAGGAAGCGATTTCGGCCCTGAACGGCTATTCATGGCCGGGAAACGTGCGGGAGATTGGAAACACCCTGCATAAAGCATTGATATTTAACCGGGGCGGTCCGGTGAGAGCTGAGGACATTTCCCCGGCCATCAGCGGCATGGACGCGGGTACGGGGGCAAATAATGAAACAACGGAAGCGGCTATCACCAAGTGGGCCCACGAGGCTCTCTCCTCAAAGGATACGGTGAATCTATTCGATTCATGCATGGATCGGTTTGCCGCTATTCTGATCCGTGAGGCGCTCAACCTTACCGGCGGCAATCGGTCACGTGCGGCCAAACTCTTAGACCTTTCAAGGCCCACCCTTCATTCCAAAATTGAAAAATTCGGTCTTAAATTCGAAACATCGATCACAGGGCTCCCACCAAAAAAATAGGGCCATTCATTCCGAACCTTTACAACCTGTAAAAATTACCGACATCTATTCCCTGACATTAGAACATCAAGAATCATCCTTCCCCAATATTTCCTTCTATTTTTAAACAGTTATAAGATTTTTACCGCCTTCCGTTTTATGGCATGGTTATTGCCCCTAGAGACGGTGTTAACGGTCTTTTCACGCTAAAATAAAAAGGTTCAGCCATTAATTTTTCCAGGCAGATTCGGTAAAAGGGGGTAGATATGAGTCATCACGCGGCAGTTGAAACCAACCGTAAATCAGGATTCTGGGCGAGCAAGCCGGGGTATAAACCCATTCTCTTGTTGATTGCAGTACTTGTCTTTACAGGGGTTGTGCTTGCCCCCACCCCGCAGAGCATGATCAATCTGGTCAGCAAAGTAAATCCTGCGGGATATCAGTTGGGCCAGGGATGCAACACCATTGCGGATACCATGAATCAAAAGCTTCACCCAAGGGCCTTTAAAGCAAAAGTGGAGCAGCCCCAAACAGGGGTGTTGGATTCCACGCCCCTCATGACGGACATACAGACGGCGCAATTGGCAAAGATCATGTTGGCGATATTCTTTTTGGCCGTTTTTTTCTGGGCGACTGAAGCGCTGCCGTTAGGCGCGACCGACCTCCTTGTGGCGGTGATGCTCTATCTTTTCTGTATCCTCCCCGTCAATGAAATATCCAAGGCGTTCATGAAGGACGCCGTATTCTTTATCTTCGGTATATTGGCTGTGGCTGTGGGGGTGGCCAAGACCGGGCTTGACAAGCGGATCGGGCTGATACTCCTGAGCCGCATCAAGAGCGCCAAGGCCTTTGCCTTTATATTTCTCCCCCTCTTGGCCATGTCTGCAAGCTTTCTCTCCGAGCACGCCCTGGTGGCGCTTCTCATCCCGGTCCTCATGGGGGTTTATAAAGTGACCTGCAAGATGTACGGGGTGGAAAAGGACAGGGCATTGGCGGTCTTTCTTCTGCTCGGCATCTGCTTTGCCGCCAACCATGGTGGCCCCGGGTCTCCTGCCGCCGGTGGACGAAATGCCATCATGGTGGGATATCTGATGGAGTATGGCGATCCGATCTCATTCCTTGACTGGATGAAATACGGCATGCCCTTTGTCCCGCTCATGGGCGTGGTTATCGGGGCCTATATGTATCTCCGGCTTAAATCCAAGTTTCTGGTAAAGGATATAAATCCGAGCGAGGTGGTGAAGGCGGAAGTGGCCAAAATGCCCAAGTTCGCAGGGAAAGAGGCCATGATGACGGTCATCCTTGTGTGCCTGGTGGCTGCGTGGATCATCTTAGGTGAACATTACGGTTTGGGTGGGCCGACGCTCTATGCGGTTGTGGCTATGTTTCTCTGTCGTATTGTGGAGTGGGACGATATCCAGGACGGAGTGGCCTTTGACGTGGTGGGCCTTTACGCCGCTGCCTGCGCCATGGGCGTGGGTCTCAAATTCACCGGCGGCGCCCTCTGGCTGGCCAACACCTTTGTGGCTTTGCTGCCGGAAAGCATATCCCATGGCGATGGACTGGTTATCGGGGTCAGCCTGTTAACCGGCGTCATGACCAACTTCATGAGCGACGGGGCAACCGTGGCAGCGCTTGGTCCCATTGTTCTTCCGATGGCGACGTTATCCGGCGTCAGTGTCTGGAAAATTGGTCTGGCGTGCGCGTTTTCTTCCTCCTTTGCCAATTTTCTGGTTGTGGGAACCCCCAATAATGCGATAGCGTTCGGTATGGGCAGAGACCCCGAGACCGGAGAAAGGCTGTTGAGCGTCTTTGATTTTATAAAATTCGGCCTCCCCATAACCCTTCTGGCATGGATTGTTCTCTGGTTCTGGACCATACTGGGGTACTGGCAGTTTATGGATTGGCCGCATTAATGGGATGATAATGAAAACATCTCTCTACAAGAATCTTCAAAGAAAGATCATCATTATAACGCTGCTGGTCTCTCTTGCCCCACTCGTTGTCCTTGGCGCGACGATCTATTATCAGTTCGCCCGGATGTACGGGGAAAAAATTGAGGAACAGATCACATACCGGGCCACGGCCCAGGCGGAAGCCGTGGAACTGTTCCTCAAGGAACGGACTGCCATCCTCTGCGCCATGGCAGACACCCACGCATTCAACGACATGACCGATGAAAAAAACCTTGCCCGCATATTTGAGGTTATGAATGCACGGGCGGGGGCTTTCGTGGATTTGGGCGTAATATCCAAGTCAGGCCAGCACTTGGCTTACGTTGGACCCTATGATCTCAAGGGCCTTAATTACTACCAACACCCGTGGTTTGATGATGTGATGAGCAAGGGTGTCTATATCAGCAATGTCTATATGGGGTACCGGCAGTCCCCACACTTTATTATTGCGGTTCGTCGCCAGGAAGGCCTCAACAGCTGGATTCTCAGGGCAACCATTGATCCTGATATCTTCGATAACATTGTACGTTCCGCCCAGGTGGGAAAAACGGGTGACGCCTATATCCTCGACCAAAAAGGGGCTTACCAGACCTGCCCTCGCTTCAACGGGGAGATATTGACGCAATCTCACCTGAATACCCGCGTTTTCGGTACAAGAACTACTGTTATAGAGGAGAAAAACGTTGAAGAGAAAAAGGTGCTTTACGCGGGGAGCTGGCTCAAGGATGGCAAATGGCTCCTTGTGATCAGCCAGGAAACGGCAGAGGAAATGACCGGCCTGTTTGCTACCAGAGTCGCGGAGGTGGTGATTATTGTCTGCGGCTTTCTGACCATCATTTTTGCAACAATTTTTACAACCCGGATGATTGTCAAACGGTTAAGAGAAACCGATTCGAGGATGAATGAACTCAATGCCCAACTCATTCAATCCGACAAATTGGCTGCTTTAGGGAAGATGGCCGCAGGGGTGGCCCATGAAATCAATAACCCCCTGGCGGTTATTATCCAGTTGTCCGGATGGATGGAAGATCTCCTCTATGAAGAGGAGTTTAAAAAAAGTAATAATTATAAAGAATACAAGCAGGCCATACGGGACATAGAGAATCACGTGGAACGTGCCCGGAAAGTGGTCCACAATATGTTAGGTTATGCGCGAAAGATGGAACCCCGCTTGGAGGATGTGGACGTTAACAGCACATTGGAACAGACCATCGATTTGCTTAAAAACTATGCGATCACCAACAATATCGAGATTACAACGGCGCTTTCCGATGATCTGCCGATTATTGCCAGTGATCAGTCCCAGCTCCAGCAGGTTTTCCTGAATCTGATGACCAATGCCATTGACGCCATCGGTTCCGAGGGTTTGATTGAGGTGACGAGCAGGGTGGTTGATTCTTTCATTAATGTTGATATAACGGACAATGGACCGGGAATTCCCGAAGATAAACAAAAAAAGGTGTTTGATCCCTTCTTTACCACCAAAGAGGCCGGAGAGGGAACCGGTCTTGGCCTGTGGGTCAGTTATGATATCATTGCAAAGATGGGAGGGAGTATTCGCATTAAGAGTGAGGTGGGAAAAGGAACCACCTTTACGGTTTCAGTTCCGGTGGTAATACCGGAAAAGAAATAAATTCCAATCATTTAAACGAGATTGACTGAGGAGGATTGTCACATGGATGCTTTTAGGGCGTTGGTTGTGGATGACGAGGAAGTTTTTCTGGAGACCTTGGTGAAACGTCTGCATAAACGAAATATCGATACGACCGGTGCACCCAGCGGCGAAGAGGCCCTGGAAATAATGAAGAAAAAGCTCTTTGACGTTGTTATCCTGGACGTCAAGATGCCGGGGGGCATGGACGGAATTGAAACGCTCAGGGAAATCAAAAAAATCCAGCCCCTGGCGGAAGTGATTCTGCTGACAGGACATGCATCTGTAGAGACCAGCATTGAGGGGATGAAGTTAGGCGCCTTTGATTACCTCCTGAAGCCCATAAAATTAGAAGAGCTTCTCGTCAAGCTGGCCCAGGCCTTTGAGAAAAAAGACGCGCACGATCAGAAAATCCGGAGCGCCCGGATAAAGGAGCTGATTCGCTTTCCGGGAAGGGTTCTCGAACAGGTGAAGGAGGAAGAACAATAGAATTGTTTATATCCTTCCCGTTTATACCTCGTCAAACTCAAAACTTCCGGTGCCTTTCAGGGTCACTTCCGTGATCGGCTGATCTGCATTTCCCTGTATTACCCGGTATTTCCACAGGTTTGCCATCGCGTTTGCGGCCCTCTCGGGCGTGGGATAATTGATTAGCGACCCTGATTGTTCCAGGGCCTTTATCTGTTCGTCCCAGACGCCTGGAGGGGACAGGATGCAACGGATGAGAGGCTTTTTGCTATGCCCAATCTTCCAACAAGCCCGCTGATCCCTTTTAATGCCTCCACATTCGCCGACGCGAACACCATCATGAAGAGCATTCCGCCTACATCGTCATCATTGGCAGGCTGGATTTATGTATGGACCTGCATCAATATTTGGTTCGTTAAGGTAATCCTCTCCAATCCCGATGGGGTCACCAGGTAGTCATCTTCCATCCCCACGATGCCTTTTCCCGGGAAAACAAATTTCGGTTCAATTGCGACAACCATTCCCACTTCCAGCTTATCTTCAGAATGTGGCGAAATAATAGGATACTCATCAATTTCAAGGCCGATGCCATGACCAACGAACTTAACACGCCCCTC
>JAFCZI010000390.1 GCA_019314425.1 Deltaproteobacteria bacterium
TATCTTTAAAAATATGAATGCGACCGCACCGCTAAAGGATAGTCTGACCGACCGGACGGTAGGTCTTTGATATATTCAACATTAAACCGGTTTTTTGTCAAGCGTTTATTCCACAAGCAACGGAAAGTGGCATTTTCTAATATAATCCAATTTTCTTAGACTGTAAAACCAAGGGATGGGGTATCATTTATTTGTCCATCCCCTGGTGGCATAAAACGCAACGGATGAAACCCTTGAAATTAAGCTGTTTCAATTTTGGCGTCATTTTCTCGACCCATTTTCCTGGTGGCCATATCCCGCAGTTTGTATTTTTGTATTTTGCCGCTGGCGGTTGTGGGATATTCTTCTACAAAAAAGAAAAACGCCGGAATTTTGTGAAAGGCGATTTTGTTTTTGCAAAACGCCTTGATTTCCGCGTGGGTGCTGACGACCTCCGGTTTCAACTGAATATACGCCGCCAATTCTTCGCCGTATTGCAGGCTTGGCACCCCCACAACTTGAACATCTTTGATTTTTGGATGGGTGTACAGGAATTCTTCGATTTCACGGGGGTAGATGTTTTCACCCCCGCGAATGATCATATCCTTGATGCGGCCCGTAATTTTGCAGTAGCCGTTTTTGTCCATGATGGCAAGATCCCCTGTGTGCAACCAACCGTCGCTGTCAATGGCTTCAGCGGTGGCTTCGGGCATCTTGTAATAGCCCTTCATGACATGATAACCGCTGGAGCACAGCTCCCCCTGGACCCCGTCCGCCACCTCTTCGTTGGTGGCCGGGTCCACGATTTTTACCTCGACATTGGGCAGGGCCCGTCCCACGGTACTGACCCGAAGTTCATGCGAATCTTCCGGCCGCGTCTGGGTAATTCCCGGGGCGGCTTCGGTCTGGCCGTATACGATGGTCATTTCTGAGGCCCCCATCTTGCTGACCACTTTTTTCATGACTTCGATGGGGCAGGGGGAACCGGCCATGATGCCGGTGCGCAGCAGGGATGTATCGTATGTTTTTTCCGATGTTTCCATCTCTTCCAGTTCCGCGATGAACATGGTCGGTACCCCGTGCAGGGCCGTACATTTGGAAACTGCGACGGTTTCTAAGGCGGCATCCGGTTTAAAGGCCACCACCGGGGACATGCCTGCAGCCGATACCACGCATGTCAGGGTTCCCAGCACACAGCCGAAGCAGTGGAAAAACGGTACGGGAATACAGAGGTTGTCGACGCTGGAAAGGTTCATGCATTCGCCAAGGCTTTTGGCGTTGCCGATGAGGTTGGTGTGGGTCAGCATGACGCCCTTGGGAAAGCCGGTGGTGCCGGACGTGTATTGCATGTTGATGACATCATCGGAGTCCATGCTATCCTGTCGGGCCCTGAGTGCATCATCACTTATGTCTTGCCCCAGGGCGATGATGTCATCCCAGTTGTACATGCCGGGCATTTTTTCCTTGCCGATATAAACGACGTTTTTCAATTCGGGCAGTTTGGCACTGTTGAGCTTTCCGGGTTCGCAGTCTTTCAGTTCCGGGCAGACATCATAGATGACCTTGATGTACTCGTCGGCGTCCCTGACACCGCCGATTAAAATCAGTGTCGATGAATCGGACTGCTTCATGAGATATTCCAGATCAAAGCTGCGATAACTGGTGTTCACCGTTACCATGATGGCGCCCATCTTACCCGTTCCAAACTGGGTATACAGCCATTCCGGTACATTGTTGGCCCATATGGCGATTTTGTCTCCCTTTTCAGCGCCGATGGCCATAAATCCCTTGGCCGCTGAATTGCAGACATCTTTGAACTGGCTGTAGTTGTATTCGATGCCGAGCTGATGGTACCTAACGGCCAGACTGTCGCCGAACTGCTCTGCTACCAGATCCAGCAGTTGACCCATGGTTGTTTGATCCACCTCAAATTTTGGCAGTTGCAGTTGCATTCAATACTCCCCTCTTAAAATAATTAAAGATGATGCGTTTTTTTGCATAACTTACGGTTGCAAACGGTAACCGGCCTTACCTGTGTTTGTTTTTTGCCGGTTTTACCGAAGGGCTGAGTCGGCACCTGTAGGTGCCGACTCAGGCCCGGCGGCCCCAAGTCACCGGTCAAAAGCCTTATAGATCGGGTCGCAAGTCAAGTCATGATCGCCATGCCGACCCAGAAAATCTTTGGCATACCTTTAAACATGTTCTTTTTCTCCCGTTATAAGTAATTATATATACAGCCTATTTTAAAATCTATCGGTTTCAAGGCGCCCTCGCCGAAAATCCGGCGCCGGGTATGTACAGGGGTGATGGGGTAATCAGTAAACGGGTGCTCATTCCAACATCGAACTGCAAAAAAAGGAAAACACATAGATCCGCAGTCTGA
>JAFCZI010000107.1 GCA_019314425.1 Deltaproteobacteria bacterium
AACCTTCATTAAGGCGTATGCATCCGTAATAGACGTGGGTTCCGGAGAGACAACCACTATGATCTCCGGAGCACTGCTGTTAAACCGCATCACATTTGAGGAAATACCCGCTCCCGTATCAATTAAAAAGTAATCAACTGAATCGATGAGTGAATCAAGGGCCGTGAACATCCGAAGTTCCTGCTCATCCGTCAAATCGCTGAGTTCTTGAATGCCAGAAGGAGCAGGAAGGATCTTGACCTTTCCGGGACCTTCGATCACTATTTCCGAAATGGTTTTGGCACCTGTAATGACATGGGACAAATTATACTTCGGTGCCAACCCTAACAACACATCAAGATTGCCCAATCCCAAGTCCGCATCAAGAATCAGGACCTTTTTTCCCAACCGGCTGATAACAAACCCAAGATTGGCAACGATATTGCTTTTGCCCACGCCTCCCTTTCCGCTGGTTACGGCGATGACACGCGTATGGGGCTTGCGGCGCTCACTTTTGTTCTTTTCCGTAGCCCCCCCCCTGCCTGCTATTCTGTCAGTCAAACTTATGACCTTGTTCGGCGGCGATTTATGATTCACGGTGGGATCTCTCCATTTTCTTAGCGTCTGTTAATACCCGGTTATTAATACCTAGTTAATACCTGGGGTAGCCGTTCGCATTCAAGCATATGATCGTTTCAAATAAGGGCCGTATTCGCGTTGTACTTCCTCCCGATGCCTCGATTTTTCAGACCTGCGAGGGAACCGTCCGGTTCCTTTTTTTCGGACCCATATCATATCCACCAGTTTCTCCAAGGTAGCAATTTCTATGCCCTCAGGGACTTGTGGGCTATTTGTAAAATATGAAACAGGTATTTTTGTCCGGATTAATTGATTAAGGAGATCCCCGTATTCACTACTATCATCAAGTTTTGTAAATATCAGACTGTCAATGGACATTACGCCGAACCTGTCCAGCATGCGGATAAAGTCTTTTTCCTTTGTGCCGGCACTCAAGAGAAGATGAATCTCCACTGACCTGACATGATCAAGAAGATCTTTCAGTTCACCAAGCCGGCGCGTATCTTTTTGGCTTATCCCGGGTGTATCAATCAGGATAAGATCCTTCTTTTTTAACTTTTTGAGGGAATTCTCAAGCTCTTCTTTGGTTAAAGCAATCTCCATCTGAACATCTAAAACCCTGGCGTAGATTTCGAGTTGAGCCATGGCCCCGATCCGCTTGTCATCCAGGGTAATCAACCCTACCCTCTTCTCAGTCAGGCCTTCGATAGCGGCTAATTTCGCAATAGTGGTCGTTTTTCCGACCCCGGTGGGACCTATCAGGGCAATCACTTTTTGTTTTCCACGTTCTACTCTTACAGATCTGGTTGCGGCGCCCATTTTTGCAAGATTTTCGAGCAACTGCGGCTTGATCTCTTCAAGTTCAAAAAGCTTGCTTGGGGATACGGCGGCATCGAGTTTTTTGATCAAATCCAGCGCAATCTTCTCTTTTACGCCCTGGTTCTGCATCTCCTGGGAAAGATCAAAGAGCCCCATTCCGATATCCCTCTGTTGGGGGATACGATTCTCCGCCCGGGCCGGGTTGGCCCTGTTTCGAAAATTTCCGGAGTCTTCTCTAACCAGAGAAATGGGCCGCCTCCAATCTCTTTGACCGACAGAAACCGGCCCCACGGACACACCCTTATGCGGTCGCCACCTTCCGGCAGGGACCTTGTTGTCCCGATCGGCAGGGTAACTGGCATCCGTTGCCGCAGTGACTTCCACACACGGCCCTTTCAAAAACCCAAGCATCCCCAGTCCAT
This sequence comes from Deltaproteobacteria bacterium, assembly GCA_019314425.1. Taxonomy (GTDB): domain Bacteria; phylum Desulfobacterota; class DSM-4660; order Desulfatiglandales; family Desulfatiglandaceae; genus NaphS2. Next base: position 1,800 of record JAFCZI010000107.1, read on the forward strand.
TCTTTATATCCTTGGCGGAAAGAATTACGGCTTGGGAACCAAACTCTTTTTTGACCAACCTCAATGCCTCGGCCATATCCTGTGCTCGAAATTTTTTAATTTGCATCGTCTAAAACCACCGTTCCTATAGAGTGAATTTGTATATTGTTTACAATCTCGTTATATGACAACACTACCAAACCGGGAATAAACCGGTCGGCAAGTTTCTTGAAATGCGGCCTGATCAGCGGTGAACACAACACAACCGGCTGCTGATTGAGTTGTGAAAATTTCTCAAGATTCTGGGTGACTTTTCTCATTATATCCTGGGCTACACCCGGCTCAATGGGAAGGAAACTGCCCTGTTCGGTATTCTGAATCGCCTGAGATATGGTTGTTTCAATGCACTGGTCCAGGGTTATTACCGGGATATCCCCTTCGGGGCTTTGATAGAGTTTGGTAATGGTCCTGGCAAGGGACTGGCGAACATATTCGGTGAGCGTATCCGCGTCCTTTATCATCGGAGCCCAATCGGCCAATGTCTCCAAGATAGTCAGCATGTCTCTAATGGGGACCTGTTCGATCAGAAGATTCTGAAGGACCTTTCCGACGGCCACAATGGGGAGCAGATTGGGGATCAATTCCTCCACCACTTTTGGATAGGACGTTTTCAGATTATCCACAAGCTTCTGAACCTCCTGCCTTCCCAACAACTCATGGGCATGCCGCTTGATCACATCGGACAGGTGGGTAATCAAAACAGTGGGCAGGTCCACAACGGTATACCCCTTGGCCAGAGCGTCTTCTCTTACCCCTTCCTTAATCCAAAAGGCCGGCAGTCCATAGGTAGGTTCCTTTGTGGGGACACCACCGATCTTTCCATCCACATTGCCGGGATCCATTGCCAGGTAGTGGTTCATCATCAACTCACCCCGGGCCACTTCATTTCCTTTGAGCAGAATGGAATATTCGCCAGGCTTCAACTTCATATTATCCTGAATATGGATGGGGGCGACAATAATCCCGATATCCTTGGCAATCTGGTTCCTGAAAGACCGGATCCTTTCTAAAAGATCACCGTCCTGATCCGCATCCACCAGGGGAATAAGACCGTATCCAACTTCCAGCGCTAAAATATCGATGGGGGGAATCAGCTCCAGACTTTTCTGGGGTTTGGCCTTCTCTTCAATCATTTCCCGCTCTTCATCCTTTTCCTGCTCAACCTTTCTTGACTTAGTCACGGTGTACGCAATGCCCCCGGCGATTATCGCCAATACCATAAAGGGAACCGCCGGCAATCCGGGGACCAGCGCAAACCCGAAAAGGGCCACAGAGGCAGTTCCCAAGGCCTTCGGCTGATGCAACATCTGAGACAATACCTCTTTGCCCAATGTTGCCTTAGCCCCCGCCCTGCTGACCACGATACCGGCGGCGGTTGATATCATCAAAGCAGGAATCTGAGTAACAAGGCCATCGCCTACGGTTAACAGGGTATAGGTCTGTGCGGCATCGACGATATTCATGCCATCCTGCAAAACCCCGATAGCAAGCCCCCCCACGATGTTGATCAACGTGATGATTATGCCGGCGATGGCATCTCCCTTGACGAATTTACTCGCACCGTCCATGGCCCCATAAAAATCCGCTTCCTGGGAAATCTCTTTCCGCCTCTCCTTTGCCTCTTTTTCCCCTATGAGCCCCGCGTTGAGATCGGCATCAATACTCATCTGTTTCCCAGGCATCGCATCCAGGGTAAAACGAGCGGCCACTTCGCCGATTCTTCCGGACCCCTTTGTGATAACCATGAGATTGATAAGGACAAGGACAACAAAAATAATGGCCCCAACCACATAATTCCCCCCTACCACAAAGCTCCCAAACGCTTTGATTACGCTTCCGGCAGCCGCAGGGCCCTCGTTACCATGCAACAAAATGATCCGGGTTGACGCGATATTAAGAGACAACCTGAATAAAGTGGCAACCAGGAGTATGGATGGGAATGCCGAAAAATCCAACGGCTTCAAAAGGTATGTACCCACCAAAAGAATTGTCAGAGCAAACGTTATGTTAAAGGATAAAAGCAGGTCCAGGAGAAAGGGGGGCAACGGCATGACCATCAGGATCAGGATGCCTACAACACCCACAGCCGCCAAAATATCGCTGTTTCTGGCGAAAAAGGGAACGCCCATTGAATTATCGATTTGGTCTGTCAGCGCCATGTTTCTCCAACCGGGTTATAATCTTCAATTCCTTCCATGACACGAGCATATGCATTTTCCATGCCCATAAAAAAACTTCGAACACAGCGCTCGTTGTTTTAGGCATAAAGTCCATTGAGTTCATTAGATATTTACAGGCGGATACAGATTTCCGAAACAGGATTTTGAGATGACATCAGAAGCGATAACAGCAATTTTACTGAAAATGGCGGGGGTGACCGGTTAACAATTTGACATGGGCGTCAAAGATTGAACTATTTTCTCATTCCCTTTAACTTATAGACATATGCCAGGACTTCGGCCACGGCCTTATAAAGATCGGAGGGAACAAAGTCACCGATCTCCGTCGATTTGAAAAGGGCCTGGGCCAGGGGTTTATTCTCTACGATGGTCACATCGTTTTCCCTGGCGACATTCTTGATCCTTTCCGCGACCAACTTGGCCCCCTTCGCGACGATCTGAGGCGCAAACATCGCTTTGGCATCATATTTAACGGCAATGGCCAAAGTGGTCGGGTTGGTAATGACAACATCCGCATCCGGCACGGATTCCATCATTCTTTTCATGGCCATTTCCCTTTGGGCCCGCCTGATCCTGCTCTTGATCTGCGGATCTCCCTCTGATTGTTTGGCCTCATCTTTGACTTCCTCCTTGCTCATCATCAGGTCTTTGGTATGCTGCCAGCGCTGGTAAGAGAAATCTATTGCCGCCAGAACAATCATTCCCAAACCGACGTAAAAGAGCATTTTCAAAGAGACCGTGCCGATATAAGTCAGGATCTGTCCCACACTCATCTCGATGAGCGACGGGATAGTATCCAGTTCTCCCCGCAGAACCAGCCAGGAGATACCGCCGATGAAACTGATTTTGACAAGCGATTTGAGAAGCTCAACCAGGGATTTCAGGGAAACAAATTTTTTCATCCCCGTAATGGGGTTGAATTTCGATATTTTTGGAGTAAAGGGCTTTAAGGTAAACAAAAAGCCCACCTGAAGGAGATTGGCGGCAACTCCCATAATCAAAACAACCACGAGCAGCGGCGTCATGACGAGGGCTATTTGCTGAAAGACCTCAAGCAAAAACGCCCTGGCCGAAATCCCCTCAAGATGCAAGGTCCCGAGATTTTGAAAAATACCGCGCGAAAAATCGGCAAGCTGCCCAAACATCCATGGTCCCACAAAGAGGAATACGCCTAAAGCCCCCAGGAAGATGAAAGCCGTGGAAACCTCCTGGCTCTTTATGACCTGCCCCTCCTCCCTTGCCTTGGAGAGTTTTTTGCCGGTCGGCTTTTCGGTCTTTTCCTGATCACTCTTTTCAGCCACGACAAACCCTCGTTGGATTGCGGATTTCGGATTGCGGATTGCGGATTGTGGCGATCACATGGCACCCAGTAGCTTCAGAAGATCATTCCCGATTCCCCTGAATAATACTTCAAAAAACGACACCATATATGGCAGCGTAAAAACAAAGAAAATCAAGCCAACAAGAATTTTCAAGGGCATGGCCACAAAAAAGATATTCATTTGCGGGACAGTCCGTGCCGCCAGCCCAAAGGCTACGCTCATCAACAACAGCACCACGATGAGTGGCGCGCCGACCTTGACAGCAATAATAAACATATTGCCTGAAAGAGACACCAACTGCTCCATCAGGGAATGGGTGAATTGGAATTGAAAGGGGGGCACCAACCGGAAGCTCTCAACCAGGGCCCGCAAAAACCAGTAATGGGCATTTATGGACACAAAAACCAGCAGGGCTATGAGGTTATTTAACTGGGCAAGAAGGGGGACCTGCTCGCTTGTAGCAGGATCAATAATATTGGCCATGGCCAAACCCATCTGAAAACCCACCAACTGTCCTGCCAACTGTATCCCCACAAACAGCATTCTAACAGAAAGCCCGATAAGGACCCCGATAAGGACTTCGCTGATGACGCCTATGACGAGCGGTATGGCCTGGAAACTGATCGGCAGATCACGCAGATCCAAAAGGGGGAAAAGGATAAGACTGACAGAAAAGCACAGTCCAACCTTAAACAAAACGGGGATATTGCGACTGTTAAAGATTGGAGCGGTCAGCAAAATAGCGCCGACTCTCAAAAAAATCAAGAGGAAGATTTGTATTTGCGGAAGGGAAACATTCAGAGATAACATGGGCCATTTATTTCTTTTAGGGAACTGGAAGAAAATAATATACGCATATCGTGCAGGACTTTTGTTCGTTTTCAAGGCGTGATGACAGGTGCATAGTGAGCTATGTGCCTGTTATCACAACGTAGAAAACGGGCAAAAGGGCAAGCAGGATGCGTAGATTATTTTTTGGAAGTTCCCTTAGAGTCATTGCCATCGTTTTTTCAGCGTACGAACACAGGAATATTGTTAAACACGTTCTGCGTAAAATCGACCATGAGCTGAAGCATCCATGGGAAAAATATAAGCAACGCCAACCCCACCGCCAACATTTTGGGGATAAAAACCAGGGTCATTTCGTTAATCTGTGTCGCGGCCTGAAACATACTCACCAGCAACCCCACAATGAGACCGGCGAGCAACATCGGCATCGCCAAAAGAATTGCAGTCTGTATTGCATTAACAAAAAAACTGGTTATAAATTCCGGAGTCATATCTGAATTCCTTTGATGGTCCCATAAAAAATCACGAACCTATCATCCAAAGCTCTTAACTACCGAACCCACAATCAAATACCACCCGTCCGCCAGAACAAACAACATCAGCTTAAAGGGCAAAGAAACCATAATGGGGGGCAGCATCATCATTCCCATGGAAAGAAGGACGCTCGCCACAACCATATCAACAACCAGGAACGGGACGTAAAGCAGCATGCCGATCTGGAACGCGGTCTTCAACTCGCTGATTACAAAGGCGGGAATGATCACGGTAATGGGCACATCATCGATGTTTTTCGGCCGTTTCATCCCCGAGATATCTACAAAAAGGGCCAGGTCCTTTTCCCTCGTTTGTCTGATCATAAACTCCCTTATGGGCTTTGACGCAACCTCTAATGCCTGCTCGCTGGTTATTTTCTTTTCCAGATAGGGCTGAACCGCGTTCTGGTTAACATCTTGCCAGACGGGCGTCATAATGAAGATGGTGAGGAATAGGGATAATCCAATAATGATCTGGTTGGGTGGACTCTGCATGGTCCCCAAGGCCTTGCGAAGAAGGGAAAGCACAATGACAATCCTCGTAAACGACGTCAGCATAATAAGGATTGCGGGGGCCAGGGACAGGACCGTCAAGAGGAGAAAAATCTGTAGAACAACCGCCACGTCTCCCGGGTTGCCGGCCTTATCCAAACCAATGTTTATGAACGGCAGCGAGGCGGCAGGGCCTGCGCCCCAACAAACATGACCGCTTAAACAGACAAGAAGCAGCGTAATGCCGGAAACAGTTAATAATTTCAAATGCCTAACCACTATTTTGCTCCGCTACACGATCATCAGGGTTGTTCCGGTTTAAATTATTTTTTGCCGAGGCCCTCACTGATCTTTCTTGTATCTTGCTGAAAATTTCCGTAACTGACTCGAAAATGACCCCGGGATCTTTTCGTTTTCGGACTCCCTG
>JAFCZI010000391.1 GCA_019314425.1 Deltaproteobacteria bacterium
GGACGGGCATTGTTCAGGTGGTTTTTCAGGAAACCAAATCAAAAGACATGCTTGAAACGGCCCAGGACCTGCGCGAGGAATACTGTATCGAGATCACCGGCCGGGTGGTTTCGCGTGCGCCGGGCACGGAAAATTTATCCATCACCACCGGAACCATCGAAGTGGCGGCATCGGCGTTATCAGTGTTAAACCCTTCCTCAGGCCTGCCGTTTCATATTTCAGAAAAAGCCATGGTGGCCGGTGCCGTAGTCGGAACGCCCGCCAATGTGGCCGAAGATCTTCGCCTCCAGTATCGCTACCTGGACCTGCGGCGACCGTCCATGCAGGACAATCTCATCAAGCGCCACCAGATTATTAAAACCGCCCGCAAGATTTTAGAAGATCGGGGATTCATCGAGGTGGAGACTCCCTGTCTGACTAAAAGCACGCCCGAAGGCGCAAGGGACTATATTGTTCCCAGTCGTGTTCATCCGGGGGAGTTTTACGCGCTTCCCCAGTCCCCGCAGCTCTTCAAGCAGTTGCTTATGATCAGCGGTCTGGAACGGTATTACCAGGTGGCCCGGTGCTTCCGGGATGAAGACCTGCGGCCCAACCGGCAGCCGGAATTTACGCAGCTCGATATTGAAGCGGCATTTATTGATGAATCTTTTTTATTCGAGATGATTGAAGAAATCGTGGTGCAAATGTTTGCCGTGGGCAGGGTTGCGCTGCCGCGACCTTTTCCTAAAATGTTCTACCAGGAGGCCATTGCCACCACCGGATCGGATCGCCCGGACCTGCGGTTCGGATTGCGGTTTGTTGCTGCCACTGATTTGTTTACCAATACATCCTATGCCATTTTTAAGCAGATATTAAAACGGAACGGGTGCATCATAGGGATTAATGTGAAGGGACAATCCGAGGCCCTGAGTAAAAACGTGCTGCAGAATGAATACGCCAAGCAGGTCGTTCCCGGGTTCGGCGGCAAGGGCATGACCTGGATGCGCATGGCAGATGGCAAACTGGATTCTAATATCGTTCAGTTTTTCAGCCCGACCGAACAGCAGGGCATTATCGAGCTATTCGGGTGCGAGGACGGCGATGTGCTTATGATTATAGCCGACCCTTCCTATGCGCTTGCCACCAAGGTGCTGGGCCAGCTTCGACTGCATGTGGCCGATCGCCTGGGGCTGATTCCCGAAAATACCTGGTGCCCGGTCTGGGTGACGGATTTTCCCTTATTTGATCCCACGGAAACCGGCGGCGTCACCTCCACGCACCATCCGTTTACCGCGCCCGACCGCACTGATTTTGACCCCCAAAACGTTTCCGACCTTTTGTCGCTAAAGTCCCGGGCCTATGACATCGTATTAAACGGCGAGGAACTGGGCGGCGGCAGTATTCGTATTGATAACCGAGAGGTGCAGCAGAAAGTTTTTACGGCGCTTGGCATGACCCCGGAAGAGGCAGCTCAGAAATTCGGATTCTTTTTTCAGGCGTTTGAATTTGGGCCCCCGCCCCATGGCGGCCTCGCTTTAGGCATAGACCGGATCGCGGCCATGGTACTCAATACCCGGTCTATTCGAGACGTGATCGCTTTTCCGAAAAACAGAAGCGCTTTTTGTCCCTTAGCTCACGCCCCGTCTCTGGTGTCCCACGACCAACTCGTGGAACTGGAGCTTTTGAATCTGGGCGGCGGGGAAGCCATGCCGGGCAAGGCGGAAAAAAATCTGCTGGAAAGCCTGTCCTGGGTTTCCCGCATCGGTATCCGAGATGAAGAGGCTTCGATGATCGAAGCCGCTGTCGGGCAGGCGGAAAAACTGGCGGCGCACATTCAGGCCAAGGCCACGGACGAGGAACCGGTGTTTTCGGTCATTGCTTTGCAAAATCGCATCCGACCAGGATGCGAGGCGGTAGCGCATTTTGGTGTTGAAAACGGCGACCTGATGGCAAACGCACCGGAAGTCAAGGGCGACTTTTTTAAAGTTGCAAATATTATTGAATAATTCCGGTGACGGAAAAATCCGGAACCCGATATTTTTGAAATCAGAACCTACAACCAAAGGACACATAACCCGGTATGAACGATATGCTGTTTAGTTTTATCAATTCTGATCCAGTAACGGCGTTTTCCGACGGGCCATTAAAAGACCTCCGGATTTCGCTTCATCCCAATATATCGGTTGCAAAATGGCCGACCGATGCGGGATCGGTATCGCTGGAAAATTACCGCCCCCTTGAAGACGCCACGGTGGTCAAACGCCTCAAAGATCAGGGCGCTCAACTGCAGGGCATGACCCGTATGGGAGAGCTGGGATTCGGTGTAGCGTCGGATACGGCGCATTTACTGATTTCTCAGAAAAAAAGTGATGC
>JAFCZI010000108.1 GCA_019314425.1 Deltaproteobacteria bacterium
TGCCCTTTCAGCTGCAGCCGCCTTGTTAGGCGCCCCGATTATGCACGATTTTGCCGTGATTAGTTTGAGCGACCTCATGACGCCCTGGGATCAAATCCAGGACAGGGTGGAGGCCGCGGCAAGGACCGATTTTGTGCTGATTATTTACAATCCGAAGTCTAAAAAGAGGGACTGGCAACTGGGCAGCGTACGGGATGCAATTTTGAAGTATCGTGATGGCGATACCCCAGTGGGGATTGTGAGAAATGCAGCCAGAGAAGGGGAGTCGGTACGGATTACGACCCTTTCCCAAATTGACGAATCCGCCGTGGATATGCTTTCTATCCTCCTGGTGGGAAACTCCAAGACCTGTATTATGGGGGGTAAAATGGTTACGCCCCGTGGATATCTTGAAAAGTATGGTAAGGGAACTGGAAGAAAATAATATACGCATATCGTGCAGAACTTTTGTTCGTCTTCAAGGCGTGATGATAGGTGCATAGTGAACTATGTGCCTGTTATCACAACGTAGAAGCCGGGCAAAAGGGCAAACAGGATGCGTAGATTATTTTTTGGAAGTTCCCTTATTGAGTGTAACAATTTTGTCGAATAATGATATCATTACATACAATATTGTAATGTTGAGATCCGTTAGCGCTTTTCTTGTAAATCCCAATGCGAAATTCCGTGAACGTGCGGTGAACGTGAACGGGGACGCTGCTGCATCACATCATGATCCGGGGGATAGCGCGTCGAAAGATATTCATAAACGACAGGGACCGAGAGGATTTCCTCGATTGGCCAAGAAGTTGGAAATGAGTTTCTCTGCACATAAGTCCACATGTTGTGGGGTTTTAGCTTAACATGTTGAAATATAAAAGATTTTATCATTTTCATGCAAAAGCCATTAAACGTTGATTTTCAATAGGTTACATGCAGATTTTTGAAAACCCCACAACATTTAGACTTGTGCGGTTTTTTGAATGTCGAATGTCGAACAGGGAATGTTGAATAATGAAATTAAAACAGAGCATTATACTTCGACATTCGATATTCCTTGTTCAACATCCTGCGGTTCTCTTTTAACAGTGGGCGAAGTTAGAACCAATACCCGTGAATGAATTTGATTCATGCATTGTTTGATCTACCATGAAGAACATGAAGGACATGAAGAGGCTCGGTGAGAAGATGAACCGGATGTTCCAAACTCATAAAAATATGGAAATTAATATCATTTAATTCGATTTTTTGAAAAAAGCACAAAATTGGCATATGGGCTATCCTTCAATTGGGAGCAGATCAACCTTCGTTTCAAAATAAGGGGCTCCCATGCCGACCCTGCTTACGAGGTCCCGCGTCAGGAGATTAACGCCATGACCCGCTTTGATCCAGCCTCCCCGGTTGCAAACAACCGTGTCCCTTCTCTGAGCTGGATCCAGCGTCAGGCGGGCACGCAGTTCTCCCACTTCGCTTTTAACCCTTACGGTCTGGCCGTCTCTTAATTTTTTTTTTGCCGCTTCAGCTGGATGAATACGAACCGACATCATTGGCTTATGATCCGATAGCGTACGTTCCGATCCAATATAGTCGTGGGCGACAACAGAGATCAGACGGTAAGGATATTCGTCCATATTTCCTGATAATTTTTCCGGTTTAAATATCCTCATAAAACGGAATTTTTCGGACGGGGTGGGAAATTTACCATTCGCATATGGAACCATGGGAGCATTTAATCTGACCGCCCCTCCGGTTATTTGTTCCATTGTTACCCCTTGTGAAAGCAATGGGCCAAGCAATTCGTTGAGCCAGTCTTCAAGAGGCCGAACGTATTCCCCGGCAAAGCTGAAACGGCCGGCAAGAAGCTGAAAGATCTCGAAATCGGATTTACATTGGCCCAATGGCGCGATCGCCCTGTTGACCGGTCCTATATAATTGTTGCCGAAGCTGGCTGTGACATCCGTTTCCTCTAAAAATGTCGTTACCGGCAGAAATATGTGAGCATGGTCCGAAGTATCATCTAAAAAATGACCGGCTGCCACCACGAATTCGGTTTTGGCGAATGCTTTCGCCACTTTCCGGGAGTTGGGGGCCATGCAGACAGGGTTGGCCGCCGTTACAAAAATCATCTTAATGGGAGGATCTTTTGCCTTCAGGATTTCTTCTCCGATCATCGGCATCAACAACTTTCTTCCGGTTGATGCCAAATGCTCGCCCCATCCCTCGGGGTCATAAGGGCCGTATTCTTCAAATCCCTGGCTGACGCCTCCTCCAGGAACACCGATGTTGCCCGAGATGGCGCTCAAGGCATCAATGCTCCGGATTGCATAGTGGGCATACTCCCACCGGTGAAGTCCCCAGCCGAGGAGAATCGCCGTGGGGGGTTGTTCCAAAAGCGTGTCCGCCAACAGATGTATCTGTTTTTTGGGCACATCGCATTTTTCGGCCAGTTCATCAAGGGAAAATCGGTCCAGTATGCGGCAATATGCATCAAGCCCTTCGCAGTGATCAGACAGAAACACATGGGCTTCGCGTCCTGTCTCAAGGATCAACTTGGCCGCGGCCATGGCCAGGAACGCATCCCGGCCGGGGGCCGGCTGGATATGGTGATCGCACAGAGCTACGCTTTTTGTCGCAAGCGGATCGACCAGAATGACCGTGCCGCCTTTTTTTCGAATATCATTAATAATGGGAACAAGTCCGAAATGCGTGGTTACAGGATTCCGGCCCCAAAGAATCATTGATGCACTATTGTAGTGGTCAAGGGGATCATGGGAAATTCGGCAGCCCAGATCCAGATCCTGGGATGCCTGACCGGTACCGCCGCATAGAGAGCCCATAAGCGTGGTAACACCGCCAAACAGGTTGAAAAATCTCACGTTTAACAGCTTGAGAGCCGTACGTTCGCCATAACCCAGATAATAGAGGATCGCCTCAGTGCCCCAGTCGCGCTTGATCTGCTTCATCTTACCGGCGATCTCATCCAGCGCTTCTTCCCAACAGATTTGTTTCCATTCCCCCTTCTCTTTTCGAAGTGGCGACAGCACTCTTTCTGCGCTGTATACCCGCTTGATGAATTTGGCCGCCTTATGACAGACCCTACCCCTGGTAAAGGGATGATTGGGGTCTCCCCGCAAACGGACGACCCTGCCATTCTCCACCGTGGCAATCAGGCCGCAGGTGTTGGTGCAATCGCGGGTGCAAGTCGTAACGATCTCGCGTTTTCCAGCAGCGCTTTTATTGCGCATGATTTCCTCTTTACAATCGGATTCCGCGAGCTTAGGGAACTTCCAAAAAATAATCTACGCATCCTGCTTGCCCTTTTGCCCGTTTTCTACGTTGTGATAACAGGCACATAGCTCACTATGCACCTGTCATCACGCCTTGAAGACGAACAAAAGTTCTGCACGATATGCGTCGTATTTTCTTCCAGTTCCCTTACAAAATCATGGAAGCTGGATTGTGCATCGAATTCATCGGTATTGTTTCGGTTTGATTTGAAATTTTTTGATCCGGAGGCCCATTATTCTTTCAGAGACGCCGAGGCGCCTTGCTGTTTCGGCAATATTTCCCCGTGCTGATTTTAACGCATCCATAATAAGGTCCTTTTCAAACGCTTCAACGGAAGTTTTTAAGTTTCCAGAGGGAACCGTATTCGATATTTCGGCTGTTTGAAGGGTTGGGGGTAGTTGGTAACTGTGAACAACATGGTCCGTACAGATAAGTACGGCACGCTCGATACAGTTTTCGAGCTCCCGTACATTGCCCGGCCAGTGATACCGCATGAGCATATCTATCGCGGGGGTGGAGATCCTTCGTATCTCCTTGCCGTACTTCCTGCTGTATCGTTCCATAAAGTAATCCGCCAGCAGCAGAATATCGGTTTTCTTCTCCCTCAAAGGGGGCAGATAAATTTGAAATATATTGAGGCGGTAATATAAATCTTCTCTGAAACTCCCTTCCTCCAAAGCTTTTTCCAGGGGCTTATTGGTGGCTGCAATAATCCGCACATCCACTCTGATAACTTTGGAGCCGCCGACTCTCTCCAGTTCTTTTTCCTGGAGCACTCTCAGCAGTTTGGCCTGGGCCGACAGATCCAGGGTGCTGATTTCATCTAAGAACAGGGTGCCCTTGTGGGCCCGTTCAAATTTACCGATCCTTTGCTTCAACGCTCCCGTAAAGGCCCCCCTTTCGTGTCCGAAAAGTTCGCTCTCTATCAGCGTTTCAGGTAACGCGGCGCAGTTTACCTTTACAAAGGCCTCTTCCGACCTCATGCTGTTGTAATTGATGGCATTGGCTACAAGCTCCTTCCCGGTCCCGCTCTCACCCCTGATCAGCACGGTGGCGTCGCTGGCGGAAACCTGTTCAATCATCTCAAACACCTCTTTCATCTTGTTGCTTTTGCCGATGATCTTGTGGAAGCTGTAACGTTCTTTCAGCTTTTCTTTCAGGGATCGGTTTTCATGTTTAAGCTGGTTCTTTTCATCCTCCATCATTCTGCTGATTCTCAGGGCCTGCGCCACGTTAAAGGCAAGGATGGTCAGCAGCCTGATATCTTCCTCAAAAGACACTTCTTCACTGAAGAGCCGATCGACACTTAGCGCTCCGTAGGTTAACGCCCCCGCTCTTACCGGCACACAAATAAAGGAGATATCATCCTTTGAGATACTCTTTCTGGCACCGGTCCGATTCAGAAATAGCGGCTCTTCCTCCACTTTGGGAACAATGATGGGTTTTCCCGATTCAACCACCTTTCCGGTTATCCCCTCGCCTAAATGATATTGCCCTTTTCTCCTCTCTTCATCGGTAAGGCCGTGGGCGACTTCAATGACCAGTTCCTGGGTTATAGGGTCAAAAAGGGTGATGGTGCCCCTTTCCATGCCCATGGTTGAGTGCATGGCGTCCAAAATAGAGACCAATGCTTCTTTTGGATCGGAAGCCGACACGAGAATTTGGCTGCTTTCGTAAAGCAGGGTCAACTCTTGCACTTTTCTGGCTAAATCTGAATTTCCAAAATCCGTCATATGGCACACAATTGTTATAAGGTCTTTTAAAAAAAGCTCCCTGCCGGTGTTGGTGTGCCGGCAGGGGGCAAACGGCGGTTTTAGGATGGCATTAAAATGCCATGGAGAGAGTAATGCCGCCAAAAACGTGAGATGAATCGTTGCTCAGGCTGGTTGCCTTGAGCATATTGTCCGCCGCATTGCCCAGGGGAAATGAGTAGGCGATCATGGGAACAACGGAAAAATATTTGTAGAAGGGTATGGTCATCCCTACGGAGATCAGTCCGTTTTGAAAGTTCTGGAACCTGCTGGTTTCCGGATTTAGAGCATCATCATAGTCAACAATACCGTCGTTTTCAGAGATGTAATATCCCACGGACCCCGCCAGATCGAGGGTGATCTCATGGGGAAGGTCAAAAGAATGGGATATCCCCAGATCAAAATACCATCCGGGAGCTTCGTCAACATCCCAGTATATGGTGAGCGTGGGTGCCAGGAGCACGTCCCCCCCTACGCTGAGATAAAACTCCTGGGTGTCATCGATTCCATCCAAGGCGTAATAGATATAGCCCACGCCTAATCCTACCGGTCCAAAACTGTGATCATAGGAGACGGTCATGTCCGTTTCATTCCATTTTTGTTGATCGTACCCATACATATCCGTGTCAAGGTTTCCCCAAAGGTTCAGGCCGAAACCCTTGTAGCCGGCCGTCACCGAAGGCTGAATGACCAGGCTGTTTTTACTTAGTTCATAACCCCTCCATACATATTTGCTCAGAAATGCAACATCAGCCGAAAGTGTCGGACTCTCTTCTTCCCCCTGAGCCACTGCGGCCACAGTGGTCCCCTCTCCCGGGGCAAGGGGTTTTTCCTCACCAAAAGCGTTCGGCAATACAAAAACAAAGCTTGTCAGGAACAACATCAAAATCACTTGCAACATTCTCTTTTTCATTTCCTTCCCCTCTTTCCTCTCTGGTATTTAAAATCAATGTTTGCAATTGGCTGCCTTCAACCGGATTGTTGAAGGCAACGCTCTTAATTACGGCTTGAACTATTGCTGAGCATAGGCCGATACTTCAAAGTCCGGATAGGCATTGCCGCCATGTTCGCCTCGATCCAGGCCCTGTGCTTCCTCTTCCGGGGAGACTCTGAGACCGATGGTTTTGTCAATCAGCTTGAACATGATAAAAGCAGCGCAAAATGTCCAAACGAAGCAGGATCCGATTCCCAACACCTGTACACCTATGATCTTGGCAGAGGTCCCGCCCATATTAAAGATACCGGCAGCAAGGGTCCCCCATGCACCATTTACCCCGTGAACAGAGATGGCGCCGACCGGATCATCCACCTTGATTCGATCAAAAAAGACCACGGAAAAGACCACGATTATCCCGGCAATCGCCCCTATTATGACCGAACTCAAAGGGGATACGGACGCGCACGGGCTGGTGATGGCCACGAGGCCTGCCAGGGCGCCATTCAGGCTCATGCCCGCATCCGGCTTTCCGAACTTCATCCAGGCCGTAGCCATGGCCAAAATAGCGCCTGCCGCGGCAGCAAGGTTGGTATTGACCAAGATCATGGCAATATCCGTGTTAGCGGCCGTGGTGGAGCCGGGGTTGAAGCCGAACCACCCCAACCAGAGGATAAAGACCCCTAACGCGGCCAAAGGAATGTTGTGTCCTAAAATCGGTTTTATGCTTCCATCCTTGGCATACTTGCCTAACCGGGGACCCAGGACAATGGCGCCTGCCAACGCGGTCCACCCACCGACAGAGTGGACAACCGTAGAACCGGCAAAATCGATGAACCCCAATTTTTCAAGCCATCCTCCCCCATGGAAGAGGCCGCCCCATGCCCAGCTCCCAAAGATCGGATAGATAATGGCGCTGACAATGAGACTATAGGCCAAGTACCCTGTAAATTTGGTTCGTTCCGCCATGGCGCCCGATACAATGGTCGCCGCTGTTGCAGCAAAAACTACCTGAAACATCCAGAATGCCAGGACCCACGGATCGCCACCCGGCGTAAAATCGCTAAGAAAAAAACCGGATGTTCCGATCCACCCTGATTTTGAAACACCGAACATGAAAGCAAAACCAATAGCCCAGTAACCCAAAGAACCCATGGAAAAATCCATGAGGTTCTTCATCATGATGTTGACGGCGTTCTTGGCTCTTGTGAAGCCGCATTCTACCAGTGCAAAGCCTGCCTGCATAAAAAATACCAGGGCTGCCGCCACCAGGGTCCACACATAATCCGCGTTGGTCTGAACCAGTGCAATGGCTTCCTTATTGGACATGGCCGTCGGCGGATCATCTCCGGCCCATGCCGTGGAAATCACACTCGTCAGCAGTATCAAAAACGTGACAATAATTTTCATTACTCTTCCCCTCCCTTTTTAAATGGCATCTTTACCGGTTTCCCCGGTCCTGATACGGATAACGTCTTCAAGCGGCAGAACAAAGATTTTGCCGTCGCCTATGGCGCCGGTGCGGGCCCGGCTTTGAATTGTGGCCACGGCCTCGCCGACCATTGATGCCTCAAGCACTACTTCGATTTTCACCTTTGCCACAAAGTCCACC
>JAFCZI010000392.1 GCA_019314425.1 Deltaproteobacteria bacterium
TGTGGGAGTATCCTTATTTGACCGACATGCCCTTATCACCGGCTTGATCCACATCGTTCTTCCCCGGGGGAGCAAAGAAAAGGAGGCCCTTTTCCCGGCCCGATACGCAAGCACCGGCATACCGCTTCTCCTTACCGAAATGATAGGCCATGGCGCCTCCAGGGAGAACATTGTCGCTGAAATCGTGGGAGGCGCCCTCATGTTGACAAATCAAAAACTGAACGTGGACATGAATATCGGGAGAAGAAACTCCGATAGTGCCCGGGAGACATTGGCAAGGGAAGGGATACCGGCCCTAAACAGGGTCATCGGAGGATGCTCAGGAAGGGTGTTCCGCCTGGACCCGAACAGCGGCAAGACATTTATCAGGTATGCGGGGGAGAAAACAAGCAGAGGCGGCCCCCCTCCCGTTGGGCTGGAAAAGATCGATCCTGAGGCGTTTGTGAAAGGAATAGAGGGGCTGAAGCCCATCCCGGAAAAGGCGCGCCGGGTCATTTCATTGATCGAGTTTTCTTACGGATATAGCCCCGCCCATCTGGAACGTTATGTTTTGAAAGATCCGGCGATCTGCGCAAACGTGTTAAAAATGTGCAATTCCGACCAGCCGGGTTTCGGGTACAGGGTACAAAGCGTATCCGATGCGACGTCCCTTTTGGGGCTGGATGCCCTGAAGGATATTGTCCTTGCAGCTTCCACATACAAGCTTTACAATGACGCGCCCAAGGGTTATTCCACGGAAGAGGGGGATCATCTGTCGAGACACGCTGTCTGTTGTGCAATGGTGGCCCGGCTTCTGGCCGATAGAAAGGGGCTTGGAGATCCCGCCTTATTCTTTACTGCCGGTCTCCTTCACGATATCGGAAAGTTGATCCTTGACCAGTATGCTTTTGAAAAGTTCAACCTTGTTATGGACAGGGTCGTCCATGAAGCAAAAACCTCTATTGAGGTCGAAGATGAGATGTTGGGCTGCAATCACACTCAGATCGGGGGAATTGCCGCTATGGAATGGGGATTGCCGCAGGCGCTTGTGGCGGCGATTTCATTCCACCATACGCCTGAGAAGGCGTTTGAAAGCCCGGAACTTGTCTCGGTAGTCCATATTGCGGATATCATCTGCGCCATGTTCGGGGCAGGAGCCGGCGTATCTGTTTTGGCAGGCCCCCTTCATCAATATGCCCTGTCAGTCCTTGATTTGAAACCGGAGGATGTGGATGGAATCATTGAGCAGTTGCCGGATGTCGTAAAAAAGGTCGATGCTGAATGATAGACCTGGAGAAAGATTTTAGCCTGATCCTGTCAAAACTATACAAAATGTATGGTCTTGACTTCTCAAAATACAGGGAGGGCACCATCAAGCGGCGATTGGCAAGGAGGATGGCTTTTACAGGAGCGGGTAGTTACCGAAACTATCTGGATATACTTGAAGAAAGACCTCGGGAATATGGTCGTCTGCTGAGCGACCTCACCATAAAGCTGAGCCGGTTTTTTAGAAATCAGTATGTCTTTGAAAAATTGCAGAATGAAATCTTTCCCGATTTGTTCAGACAAAAAAAGGAGGGGGGTAAAAATGTGCTCAGGATATGGTGCGCAGGATGCGCCTATGGAGAAGAGACCTATTCCGTGGCCATAACCCTCGTCGAATATCTGAAGAGGAAAAAAGAAAAGACGGGCGACTATGACATTACCATATTCGGCACGGACATAGATGAAGAGACCCTCCAAAAGGCGAGGATCGGGGTGTATGACACGGGGGCGGTAAAAGAGGTAAAGAAGGGGATTTTAGATGAATATTTTCTTGTATGCGGAAGTCACTACCAGGTAGTCGATTCCATTAAGGCCTTGGTAAGCTTTACCACCCATAACCTGACATCAGCGAAGCATATATGCCCGCCCGCCGGGGTCGTTGCCAACTATGATCTCATACTCTGCCGTAATACCCTTATCTATTTCGCTACTCCCCTCCAGGGAAGAGTCTTTTCAAATTTCTTCAGATCATTGAGCCGGGGGGGCTATTTGATCCTGGGGCGGTCGGAATCAATCCCAAAGGACCTCGAAGAATCTTTTATCTTGAGGAACCGAAAGGATCGGATCTTTCAAAAAAAATAGAACTGTGGCTGTCTCAAGATGCAGACCCGCATTTTATTTACTCGAGTGGGGGAGTGGCCAATCGTTTAACGATTCAATCTGTACAAAGGGAGATATCTGATGGCAACAAGACAAAAAATAAAATTCAGGAATAAGTTGGCTTTTCTTTCCCTGATGATAGGACTGTTGCCTGTAGCAATCTTGGGTTATCTCAACTATCGCCAGGCCTCTGTGATTCTGGAGAACCAGGCCCTCAATCA
>JAFCZI010000393.1 GCA_019314425.1 Deltaproteobacteria bacterium
CTTTGACGTCGGGACTTTCAATCGTCTCAAAAATTTCCCCGCAAAATTCACGGGCGCCTTCAGCCGAAATACGATTGGCTGCGTTGACCACGGCAATGGTGAGATCCGTTTTTTCAGGATCAACCCATTCCCTTAGACGGACGATGCCGGCTTCGCCCGCTTCGGGAGAAAGCATGTCCAGCAATTGTATTTTCGTTTCATCATCGTTATGCTCAAGGACCTTCAGAATGTGATCGTCCAGATTTTCAACATTCTGGGCTTTGAGTATTCGTGCATACCACAAGCACACTTCTCCCCGCGAAGCGAGGAAAGTCTCCACAAGTCGGTTCTGGATGCTCTTGTCCGCGAAAACGCTGCCGGCATCCTTTTCCTCGAGGGATTTGAGGTCCAGCATGTTGTTGCTGATGAGACCCAGTAAAATCTGAGAGTAGCTTTTCTTGAGGACAAAGGTGGTGATGACCCACGCGCCCACAGCAACCATGGCGGCAATGGAAAGGTACCGGGGCGAGAAAAGACCCTCCGAAACCATGATAATCCCAGACCCGATCAATATGCCCACACGAACCACGGTTCCCCTCAAAAACGGCCGGATCACAGCCCGGTACGATACCGGGAAAAGGCCCATGAGAATGGCGCGGGCCGGGTTGTTCATGGTGGTTCGGAATATATTGGTGGAAATCCTGGCATACATGGCGGAAAAAATATCGAATCGCAACAAAAAGGCCAGAAAAGCCAGCATATAGTTAATGGGATGAAACATGAGCACCACCGGCAAGCCCAGCCGGCCGTATAGCCTGCCCACAAAGAGCAGGATGATGAGGCTGACAATATTCATGCAACCGCGAAAATAGCCGAAGAAGTTCAGCATGCCGCTTTGGGTAGCAAAGGTCTGGTTGACCGAATAAGCAAACTGGTAATTCATAATGGGGATCGCAATGTTGGGCAACAGGGTCAGAAGGATCAGGATTTTAACCAGGGTGGATTTCTTCATGAGCGGAAGGATATTCTTGAAATCTTCCACGGGGTTAGTTCTTTTTTTGGCCTTTTTCTTCTTTTTGTCCGAGAGAAGCAGCGTGGGAAACTGTTTTCCCATCCGTCGTACCCATAGGGCCCCCAGGCTGGTGGTAATCAAATAGGCAAACATCAGGTTGTCCATGGTAATGGCCTTGGCCAGGGGAGGCGTGGCAAAACTGCCGATAATACCCCCGATGACCCCTCCCGCGGTAATGAGAGGGAACAGACGCTTGGATTGTCTCGTATTAAAAAGATCGTTGGCCAGATTCCAGAAAATAAGTGCCAGAAGAACCTCGTATTGCGCTTTAAGGATATAGAGAACCGGGTAAATAATGTCAAAGCCGAGGGGCACTACGAAGCGAAGGGCCCCAACGGAAACACCGCAAAACAAAAGCATATTGCCCAACATGCGGCTGCCCGGAATCCTTTGCATGAGTCCGGTGAGAAACGCCATGATGAAAAAGGTGGAGATGGAATTTACCACGTTGACGATGGGCAGGTATTCAACGCCGTATCGTTTCAGAAATGCGGTCTCTGCAAAGTTATTAAACAGGATACTGGATGTGCGGATCAGGAAGAGGAGCAGAACGACCGCAAAAAACAGGGAAATCTCATCTTCGTAGACCTTAAACCATTTCCCCAGGATTTTCAGCATCAAATCGCCTCAGTACCAGAAAGGTAAAGATGCCTATGTCTACCGCGCGACCCATTGAGAGTCAAGAATATTCATGGCATCATTCCAGGTGTTGCATGTTTCAAAAGCCCGGTTTCAAATATCCTTCAGCTTGCTTCTGACCCAATTGAAGGGCCTTTTTAAAATTTGAAAGAGCCTGATCCTTTTGTTCAAGGGCCAGATGGGCCAATCCTCGATTGAAATATACGTCACCGTCCGAGGGATCAATTTTAAGGGCTCTGGTGTAATCCTGGATGGCAAGATCATATTCTCCCAACGTGTAGTAGGTATTGCCCCGATTGCAGTAGGCATCTTGAAAAGCGGGCCTTAAGGTAATGACCTTTTTGAAATCCTGAACCGCCATATGGTATTTTTTCATTTTTACCCGGACGATGCCCCGGTTGTAATAGGCATCTGCATTTTCCGAATTGATACGGATGGCTTCGGTGTAGTCCTTCAACGCCCGGCTTAAATCCCCTTTTGAAGCATACAGGCAGGCCCTGTTATAGAAAGCGTCTCCGTTATTGGGGTTTTCCTTAATAAAAAGGTCAAGCTTCTTAAGATCCTTTCGAAAGTCCTGGTTGTCCGGTTGCAGTTTTTTAGGCTGTATCTTTTCGGGTGCAACGGGTTCCAGAGCTGTCTTTATTTTATCAGCCC
>JAFCZI010000394.1 GCA_019314425.1 Deltaproteobacteria bacterium
GGCTTCTCGATGTTCAAATTGAGGAACTCAAAAAGATTAAGACATGTATCCTGGATATTATTCTGAAGGCGGAAACTTCTTTTAACAGACAAGAGATTGAAGACTATCAAAACATCGTCGACCAGTACCGGTACATGCGGGAGTTGGCGGATCAGTTCAACCAGAATCAAATTGAAAGGATCAGAACCGATACCTCCAAGACACGCCTCAGTATTCTCTACTATGCCATTGTCGGGAATTGCATTATGATGGCCAAGCAGAATATCAAGCTATTGGAGATTTTCAATGAATCTTTCAAATTCGATAAGCAGCTGTCAAACTCATACTATGAAATCGACAGCCAATAGCATTCCCTGATGGCGCCGTAAAAAGTCCCATCTACTGCGTTGCAGTGATTTTTCAGAATCTCAACATACGACTTGTATGCCCGACGATCCTGAAAAACCACGACGCCTTGTATATGGAACCTTTTACAACGCCATCTACAGATGGATTTGTGACTTTTTACGGGACCACCAAGGCCGGAACCTACACGTTGCTCCGGCCCGCACCCAAAACCTTCCGGACCGTCTCCGCCATAGTCCGTTTCAGGATCGGCTTCATAACAAATGCCCTGATTCCCATCTCCTTTGCCTGCTTTTCTGAGATCAGTTTGCTGTGTCCGGTACACAGGATAATCGGGATATCGGGTCGGATTTTCATAAGTTCCAGGGCTAATTTATCCCCTGTCATCTTTGGCATGGTCATATCGGTAATCACCAGATCAAACCTGTCGGGTTCTAATCGAAACAGTGCCAGGGCTTCGGTGCTGTTTTGTTCGGGAACCACTTCATATCCCAAACTTTCTAACATCCGGCTCCCCAGCTTTATCAGTGTCTCCTCATCATCGACGAATAGAATACGCTCGTTTCCTGTGGGGATGGGCTTTTTAGATTGTTTTTCCGGCTTTTCCGTCTCCTGAACAATGGGTAAATACACCTGGAAGACGGTCTCCTCTCCCGGTTCGCTGTAAACAGTGATCGCCCCCCCGTGGGCCTTGACGATGCCTTGGACCACGGATAACCCCAGGCCTGTTCCCTCTCCCGTATCTTTGGTGGTGAAATAGGGGTCGAATATCCTGTCTGCCAGATGACGGGGAATGCCATAACCGGTATCGCTTACTACCAGCCTCAGATAAGGACCGGGCGTCAGATCGAGATATCCCGTTTCGGAATCCTCTCTTTCCATGTACACATTCCCCATTCCCACTTCCAAAACGCCCCCGTTCTCCTGCATGGCATGGCCCGCATTGATACAGAGATTCATGATCACCTGATGCATCTGGGAGGGGTCCGCATTTATAACAACACCCGTGTCCTTGCCAGGGTCCTCCTTTATCTCAACGGTCGAGGGGAGTGTGGCCCTGAGCATTTTCAGTACCTCTCTGACGATGTATTTGAGCTGCATGGGCTGCCGTTCCTGTTTATGCCGGCGGCTGACCGTCAAGATCTGCTGCGTCAGCTCCGCTGCCCGCTTGCCTGATATGATGACTTGATCCAGGTCGCTGGTGATATCACTTCCCTGAACCGCCCGCATCTTTGCCAGCTCCGCATATCCGATAATCGCGCCAAGAATATTGTTGAAGTCATGGGCAATGCCACCGGCGAGGGTGCCGATAGCCTCCATTTTCTGGGCCTGCTGGAGCTGGGCTTCAAGACGTTTGGCCTCAGAGATGTCGTTTACCGTTACAATCTGTCCTTTGAAGGGGTCCAGGGGGTCCAGGGAGCATGATCGAAGATAGCAATCAATCACTTTCCCATCCTTTCTGATCAATCGTGCTTCCACTTCGCAGGTTCCGGTTTCCTCAACAGAAGAGAAAAGCGCCCGGCCGGCCTGTTCATATTCCTTGTCATCGGGATAAACGGCCCTTGCGTCTTGCCCGATCAGAGAATCCTCGTCATGGTCAAGCATACGGAAAAACCCCTTGTTGGCCCACCGTATTTTCCGGTTCATGGCTAAAACGATTCCAACAGGAGAAGCCTTTAGAATGGCCCTCATTTTTTCTTCGCTCTCCCGCAATTCCCGGGTTCTCTCACTCACCATTTCTTCCAGGACATCTTTTTGTCTGCGCAGTTCATCTTCTGCTTCTTTTATTCGTAACGCTGTTTTGACCTGCGCAATCAGCAAATATTCATCAATGGGCTTGGCGAGAAAGGCATCGGCGCCGGTGTCAAGCCCCTTTACGAGATCCTCTGGTTCTGTCTGGATGGCCGAAATCATAATAACCGGGATATGCCTTGTGTGGGGATCCCCTTTCAATATCCTGCACACCTCATACCCGTCCATAACCGGCATTTTG
>JAFCZI010000109.1 GCA_019314425.1 Deltaproteobacteria bacterium
TGAAAGCTCTATTCGCGCTTTCTACAAGGTGCGGGATTTCAGAGGGATTGAAAAAAAACCGGCCACCCGGGAGCTAATTAACTGGATTCGCGCGCTTCAGGCTGACCCCGATTTCAAAATCAAAAATCTGGTAAAGGGTGAGCTTCCTTACCCTGGCGTTTTATTCAAGAAAAGTCCCGACTATGCTATAGCCAAGAATGCCTCCGCCCGCATGAGAATTTAAAAATTTAAGGAAAAAAAATGTTTACCAGCTTTTTCTACCTGCTTAGGAAGGTGGGCATCCCGGTATCACCCACGAGCTTTTTGCGTCTTCAAAAGGCGCTGGGCATGGGTTTGATTACGTCCCTCGACGATTTCTACACGGCAGCCAGATCCATACTCGTAAAAAGCGAAAAATACTTTGACCTCTACGATCAGGTCTTTGCGCACCGCTTTGAGGGGGCTGAGTTAAAAGATCCTGAAGCATTCGAAATCGACCAGGTAGCCCAGGCCATGTTGGAAGAATGGTTAAAGGACCCCAAAGGAATCGCCGACGCGATGGGAATAGATGAGGAATCCCTCAATAAAATGAGCCCGGAAGACCTGCTTCAATACTTCCTTGACCGCCTGAAAGAACAGGATGGAGAGCATCACGGAGGCAAAAAATGGATTGGGACGGGCGGCACTTCTCCCGTGGGTCATTCAGGGTATCATCCGGGTGGCATGCGGGTAGGCGGTGTTTCCAGAAACAAGTCTGCCGTAAAGGTCGCCATGGATAGACGATACAAAGATTATTCCCAGGACGGTCCCCTGACTTTGTCTCAAATCGGCGAAGCCCTGAAACGGCTTCGAAATATGGTTCCCAGCGGCCCCAAGGATACGATCAATCTCGATGAGACCATCTACCAAACCATGAAAAATGCCGGCGAAATAGAGATTGTTTTCGAGCGGAGTCTAAAGGACCGTCTAAAGGTCGTCCTGGCCATCGATAACGGGGGATGGTCCATGGATCCCTACATCGAAATGGTTCAGACGCTCTTCTACTACGCACGCGCCCAGTTTAAGGAAGTGAAGACTTACTTTTTCCACAACACCATTTACGACCAGCTCTGGCAGGACCCCTCCCGGTACAGAAAGCCATACCTGGTTGATGATCTGATCCGAAGGGACCCGGAAACTCGAGTGGTCATCGTGGGCGATGCCAGCATGGCCCCCTATGAATTGATGTCCACGGATGGCAGTATCCATATCGAGGAAAAATCCTCCCTGCCCAGCCACGAAAGGTTGAGATTTATCGCCGAAACCTTCCCCCATTCCGTATGGCTGAATCCCAAAATGGCGGCGGAATGGCCCTATACCCGAAGCATTAACATGATTCGAGGAATATTCCCCATGTTCGAATTGACCATCGATGGCCTGGAACAGGCCGTCGGGCACCTCATGAGCGATAACTGATCCGAGGTTTACATCAATACTTGATGGCGGCGTAAAAAGCCCCATCTACTGCGTTGCAGCAATTTTTCAGAATCTCAACATACCACATGTATGTCTACGATCCTGAAAACCCACTACGCCTTGTATATGAACCTTTTACAACGCCATCTACAGATGGATTTGTGACTTTTTACGAGTGCATCAATTATTGGATTAGAAAAAATGAGACTCAGGGACTTGGACGGAAACGTTAGAGGGTGATGACCTTCCCGACGCCGCCTTCCAAAAATTTTTCCGGGTAAAGCTTCTTGATTTCCGCCTGATACTGAGTGCAATGGGTAGGACAGATTCGGTCCATACTTTGGATTAATTCAAAGGCATCGAATCCATGCAATCCGCCTATAAGCGCCGTTACTTTACCCAACGGCGATGCGCTCTCAAGAATACAAGCAACGCCGGGATGAGAGCATCCGGCAACCACTACCAGCCCTCGGGATGTTCTGACTACCAGGGACTGCTCAAAATCGCCGAGTTCGCCGGTGGAAAAAATATTTTCATGCATCTGCATGGCCTCGTCAACACGAATTACGCTACCTGCCCCAGGAGGGTCCTGGCAGGATAAAGGCACATAAACATCGCACGGGTTGATCTTCAGAAAATCCGCCAACCCCCCGGTATGATCCCAGTGGGAATGGGAAATAAAAACTTCGTCAATTCCCATAGGATTGATGCCGAGCAACGTCATATTCCTGAGCAATATATCCCCTTTCGCGCCGGTGTCAAAGAGAATTTTTTTTCCATCGGCTTCGATCAAACAGGAAAATCCCCAGTCCGCGACAAGACTATCTACGGTCGTCTTATTATCATAAAGAATCGTCGTTTTCATATCTCCCAAAACCTTTTTTTTGCATCCTGTTCAAATTTTGTGCCGGTTCTCTTCCAACCCGAAAATGGGTGCTATTTCATGATCACTGTGTTATCATAAGTAAATTAATTCACAACAAACTGAAAATAGAATAGAAGGGAGAAAAAATCAATGAAAAAGGTAGCAATTATAGGTTGTGGTTCGTACATGGACAGCGGATACGGATGCCCTGGGGAATGGCGTTGCCTCAAGTCGGCTGCGCTGGGTGAAGGAACGTTTGATGAGCCCTCCCAGGTGACGGCTTTTGTGAAATGCGAGTGTCCGGGACGAACCCTTGTCACCAATATGGGCATGGCCATGAAACTATCTGAAATCAAACCTGATGTGATCCACCTGAGTTCCTGTCTTGTCAATGCCAAGCCGGGGTGTCCCTACGGTACCGCCGAAGAATTCGCGCAGCTCCTTGAAAACAAAACAGGGATCAAGGTGATTCAGGGAACCCACGATTATCATTAGTCCCAATCCTTCCCCCCTCCAAAAAAAACAACTCAGGGCAGGCCTTTCGCCTGTCCTGATCATCTTTCCCCAACCCTATTTTTCCTTCCACACCGGTTTTCGTTTCTCCAAAAATGCAAGGTGTTCATGACCTCGGGACGATTAAGGGTAATCACGCCCACGTGTTCTTCCTGGTTCACCAGCACCGTTTTATAAGCCATTTTGAACCTCCTCATGAAAAAAAACTTCTTTTTTGTGCAAAAGGTCATCTTGCGCCCGATTCAAGCTTATTTTTTTACTTCCATCTTTCGAGAAAGTCCAGTTTCTTCCACCCGATGGAAAAAAGCATTGTATCGAAGGCTGTTTTGATATAGTCTTAACACGTGTTTCAAACTGCTTTTGGGCATGAGGTGAAACCCTGTGCGTTGGGGTTGTACCGGGCGTCATGTTATCAGATGAGGGGAGGGAATCCATTGGATACAGCGGTTCAAGGGATTGAGGAATTGACCGAATTTGCCATGCAGGTCATCCAGGAAGCCGGAAAGGCGGCGCTTCCCTATTATGGAAAGGCCAGACCCGGAGAAAGATTCGATGAGGAGCTGGTCACAAAAGCGGAACTTCATTTAACGGAGCTTTTTCAGGACCGCCTCAGCGATCGTTTCCCCGAGCATCAGCTGTTTGTAAACAACCAGGAAGATGTTGGTTACTCCCATGAAGACAAGCGGTATCTATGGGTTTTCGACCCATTGGACGGCGTGGCCAATTTCCAGGGGGGCATTCCGCTATGGGGAATATCCCTGGCGTTGTTGGAAAATTCATGGCCTGTTTTCGGTACATTTCATATGCCCGCAACCGGAGACCTGTTCCATGCCCGTGCCGGTGAGACGGCATTCTGGGGCGAGCAAAAAATTCATGCGGTGCCCTTTTCAGAAATCAATGAAGAAAGCGTTCTTCTGACCTATGCACGTTTTAACCGCCATTATCGTCCCTCTTTTGCGGGAAAAATTCGCAGTTTCGGTTGCACTTCCGCCCATATGTGCTATGTTGCCGCCGGTCGAGCGGAAGCGGCCATTATTGCTCGTGAGGCGTTTCAGGATCTGGCTGCGGGTCGGATCATTATCGAGGCTGCCGGTCTGAAGATCTACAAAATGGACGGATCCGAATTATTTCTCAATGAATACCTGAACGGGAAAGAGATTGAAGAACACCTCCTGGTGGTGTCTTCCGAAAGCCGGCGTCGCATTCATGATTGCCTGGAACCGATTTAATAAACCCTTCAATTAGAAAATCCAAAAACAAGCGGTTTTTTGATTTTCCAGGCTTCTCCGGGACGGGTGTTTGCCGCCCTGGAAAGCTTCAGTGGGGCAACCGATAGACCCGAAGCCATCTGTAGATAGATTTGTGACCTTTTTACGAGGCCATCAACAACTGCAACCGGAAAAAACACCCACAATGGACAACCAATGAAAATTATAAAAATGAGAGAAATGCTGGACGACCAGAAAGGAATCATCAAACGGGTTCTCGCCACCGGCGATATGGGGCGACGCATCAGGGAGATGGGTATGGTTCCTGAGACCCCGATTCAAATTCAAGGCCGGGCGCCTTTGAAAGACCCCGTGGCCGTGAAAATCAGAGACTATGTCTTGACGCTCAGAAACAATGAAGCTGCCAACATCTTTGTTGAAGTGGAAGAAAGCCGGTCAAGTCAAAGCGAGTAACGGATGGAACGGAAAATCACTATTGCCCTCTCGGGCAATCCCAATGCCGGAAAAACAACGGTGTTTAACGCCATTACCGGCGCCAGACAACACATTGCCAATTATCCCGGCGTAACGGTTGAAAAAAAGTACGGAACCATTCACCATCAAGGCCATGAAATAGAGGTGGTTGACCTGCCGGGAACCTATTCCCTGACGGCGTACTCCATGGAAGAAATCGTGGCCAGGGATTTTGTGATCAACGAAAAACCGAGCCTGGTGGTGGATATTATTGATGCGTCCAATCTGGATCGTCACCTTTATCTGGCCGTGCAGTTCAAGGAACTGGGCGTTCCGCTGGTACTGGCCCTGAACATGGTGGACGTGGCCGAGAGCCGCGGTATTAAAGTAGACCACCGACAGCTATCCGCCCAGTTCGGGGTGCCGGTAGTCCCCATGGTCGCCCGGACGGGTAAAGGCATCAAAGACCTCCTGGATAAAGTGGTGGCGGAGGCGTCTAAAAGCCCCGAGTGGGTGAATGCACCCATGAGCTACGGCATGGACATTGATTCGGGACTGGATCAAATTTCATCCATCATCGAAAAATCCAGCATTTTCGACAAAAAATATCCGGCCCGGTGGCGTGCCCTCAAATGTCTGGAAGGGGACAGCCAGATTACAGGGTTGTTGAAAAAAGATCCGGAATCGGGGGAATCCATCTCCGCCATCTGCGAGAGCATTTTTAAACACACCATGGATACCCTGGAAGAAGAGCCGGAAGCCATCATCGCGGATCATCGGTACGGCTACATTGCGGGCATTACCAAAAAAGCCGTTAAACGCAAAATTGAATTGCGCCTCAATCTTTCCGACCAAATGGATAAGGTCCTCACCAACCGGGTTCTCGGCCCCGTCATCATGGGCTTCATTGTCTATGGTATTTATTCCTTCACCTTCTGGGCCAGTGAAATACCCCTTTACTGGTTTGAGCTGTTCTTTGACGCTCTCAAGAATGTGGTGACAGCCTATCTTCCTCCCGGAATCCTTCAGTCTTTGATTGTCTCGGGGGTTATCGACGGCGTCGGCGGCGTATTGGGGTTTGTGCCCCTGATCATGTTCATGTTCTTTGCCATTGCCATCATGGAAGATTCCGGATACATGGCCCGGGTTGCCTACATGCTGGACCGGGTATTGCGATGGTTCGGGCTTCACGGAAATTCCGTTATGGCGCTGATTGTAAGCGGTGGCATATCCGGTGGATGTGCTGTGCCGGGGGTGATGGCCACAAGGATATTAAGGGACCCCAAAGAGCGGATTGCCACGCTTTTAGTGGTGCCCTTCATGAATTGCGGCGCCAAATTGCCGGTTTACGCCATGCTCATTGGGACTTTCTTTACAAAGGACAAGGCCCGCATGTTGTTTATCTTGACCCTTATTTCGTGGGGGTTCGCGCTTCTTGCCGCCAAATTTTTAAGAGCCACGGTTCTCAGAGGCCCCACCACGCCCTTTGTGATGGAACTGCCGCCCTACCGGGCGCCCACCCTTCGGGGTTTGTTGATCCACACATGGGAAAGGACCTGGCAATACATCAAGAAAGCCGGCACCGTTATCCTGGCTTTTTCCGTTATTCTGTGGGCCATGATGACCTTTCCGAGACTTTCCGAGGAGCAAATCCAACCCTTTGATCAAAATCGGGAAAGGGTTACCGCCGCTTTTTTGGAGAGCCGGGGCGCCTCGGAAATCCCGAAGAATGACCTGCGAACCGATGCCCAATATCTGGAATATCGAAATCAAATGGTGGCTATTGATAACCTGCAAAAACAAACGGCCCTGAAAGGAACCATCGCAGGATGGATTGGTTTAAAACTGGAGGCCATTACCCGCCCGTTAGGCTTTGAATACCGAACGAACATTGCTCTAATCGGCGGTTTTGCTGCCAAGGAAGTGGTGATCTCCACTCTGGGCACTGCCTATTCCTTAAGCGATGTGGATGAGGAGGAGACCGCCTCGCTCTCCGAGAAATTGAAAAAGGATCCGGCCTGGAACCCGCTTCAGGCATTTACGCTGATTATTTTTACGATGCTTTACGTGCCTTGCGCGGCAACGGTGGTATGTATTCGCAAAGAGAGTTCCTGGAAATGGGCCGGGTTTTCCATTGTTTTTAACCTGATGGTGGCCTATGTGGTATCGCTCATCATCCGCCAGGGTGGTGTGTTTCTGGGTTTTGGAGGATAGATTCCGGGCTCGGCCTGGAAAAAATGGAAAAATCTCAGGAAATTTTCAAACGATGATGAAACGGAGTCAATAAACATGGAAAAAATGCCGATTACAGCAGATGGGCTGGCAAAGCTGAAGGCAGAGCTGCTCTATCTTCAAAAAACAGAAAAACCCGACAACATCAAGGCAATCGCGGTGGCTCGTGCTCACGGAGATCTCAGTGAAAACGCCGAGTATCATGCCGCCAAAGAAAAGCAGGGATTTATCGTCGGAAAAATCAACGAATTAGAAACCGCCATCGGCCATGCGGAAGTCATCGATGTTAATGAAGGCCCCATGGATCGCGTGGTGTTCGGCCGTACTGTTTTATTGTACGATGTTCAGACCGATAAGGAAATCACCTATCAGCTTGTGGGTCCCTATGAATCGGACCCTGAAAAGGGTCGCATTTCCATTAAGAGTCCACTGGGGAAAGGCCTCATCGGCAGGGAGGTCGGTGATGAGGTAAAGGTCAAAACGCCACGGGGCGTTCAGGAATTTGAAGTGTTGGAAATTAAGTGAGGTCCCCATATGGAAAAGATAGAAAAATTGTGTTCCGTCACCATCCGCCTGAAAGTACAGGCGCAATTACCCAAGGGCGAGGCCCAGGATCCCGTACGGCAGGAATTCGAATTTCTTTACGGTGTGGAGCACCAGGTTCCGACCCTCGAAAAGGCATTGGCGGGGGCCACGGCAGGCCATCAATTCAGTCTGGTGATTCCTCCCGGTGAACTTTATGACGCACATGACCCTGACCTTATCAGGGAAATTCCCAAAGAAGGGTTGCTTAAGCAACGGGTTCGGGAAGGTCCGTCAGATGAAAATGAGTTCCCTGGTGCAATTTAAAGTGCTTGAAATTAGAGATGATACGGTCCTTGTTGATTTCAACAAGCCCATGGCCGGTATCTCCGCTCTCATGGAAGGGGAAGTGCTGGCGGTTCGACAGGCCTCTGAAGCGGAAATCTCGAAGGCCGAGGAAAACCAGCGCAAAAAAGAGATTGGGTGCGGATGAAAGATTCAGCCTGCAGAATTTTTATTCATGGGCTGGAAAGCAGCAATCAAGGGACGAAATCCGTTTTTTTCCGCGAAATGTTCCCGGATATGATGATTCCCACATTTGTGGGGAGTCTTCCTGAACGGCTCTCAAAGCTTGATGGATTTCTTTCGGGAAAGTCGGATATCAGGATTGTGGGATCCAGTTTCGGTGGACTCATGGGTGCCCTGTTTGCTATGGAAAACGAAGTCAGGGTCAAACGTCTCATCCTCCTGGCGCCCGCTATTCACATGATTCATATGGCGCCCGGGAAAATCCGGAAAATTTCTATTCCGGTATGCATTTATCATGGTACCGAGGACGAAGTGATTCCTTTGAAAGAGGTGGAAAAAGCGGCAGGGGAATTTTTCGAAAATCTGACCTTTCACAACGTATCGGACGACCATTTCCTTCACAAGACATTTACGACCATTGATTGGGAACACCTTTTGGCGTAGGGGCAAACCCTTGTGGTTGCCCTTGGGTTTCTACCCTACATTTCGGGTACCCACAAGGGGCACCCCTACTTTTCAGGGGCATCAAACTGCGAAGCGTACCAGTCCATCTGACGGCAAACCCCCCGAATAATGCGTACCTCTCTTGCCCGCAGGGGAACCCTTGAAAGAAATCGACGAATATTCAAGAGCCAGTGTTCGGGGTTCTGGGGGTCCAGAAACCCGATCTTTGAAAGCATTTCCCTCAGATGATCGTACATGCCCTCCAGTTCAAAGCTGTTGGCCAACCGGGGGACGGGGGCGACCGGGGTTCGATCCGTGGCCAGGAGTAATTCATAACAGACAATGCCCACCGCCTGTGCCAGGTTGAGGGATGAAAAAGAAGCCGTGGGAATGGTGGCAATGGTGTGGCAAAACCGGAGTTGATCGTTACTAAGCCCCCGGTCCTCGGGTCCAAACAAGATGGCCACTGGATTATCCTGGGAGATGGGAATCAGCTTTTGCGCAAGGGATCGGGGTTGGACCAGGGCGGGTCTTGAAGCGCCGATACGGGCCGTGGTACCCACCAGATACTGAAAAGGCTCAAGGGCTTCCCTCAGGTCCTTATGAATATCCATTGAATCCAGCACGTTTGTGGAACTGCCTGTGGCCATTTTAAACATGCGATCATGATCGCAGTTCTTGGGATCTACCAACACCAGTCGATTTAACCCCATGTTGTGCATGGCGCGGGCTACCGCCCCGATATTTTCAGGAATCTGGGGTTGCACCAGTACGATGGCCACGTTTCCAAGGACGACTTGAGATGTCATTGTTTCAATAACTCGAGGATTTCACTGTTGAGTTCGGCGTTGTCAAAAGAAAACATAGCGCTCCCTTTCCTGACTTCAAATGAGATCAGCCGACATCCATACTGATCCGCTACGGATTCCAGCATATCCTTGAACTGGCTCGCGTAGGGATGGTCGGGGCTGTCCACTTCCGATGGAAAGAGATCCACTTCAAAAGACCCTGATGAATTTTTCATACCTGATGGCGCCTCCAGAATATAATCGTACCCAGAGCCATGACAATGGCTCCGGAAAGAAATATGGTTCCGAAATTGAAAAAGTCAAGTAGCAGCCCCCCCAGCAGCGGCCCCGCAAGCATGCCGATGCTGTGCCCCAGGGCAAGGAGGCCCATGATAGATCCCATGGAACCCGATTGCCGCCCTTCAATGACGCCGATGGCCATGATGGCGGGCAGGGAGACACCACCTGCCAACCCCAGAACACCATTGATCACCATCAGCTGCGCAAAGGAATCCGCATGGTCCAGACAGAGCATGGCGCAGAGTGCCAGAAATCCACCAAAAAGTGTCAGTGACCGTTTGCTGAAACGGTCTGCGGCATACCCCATGGGGGCCTGGAGCAAACCGCTGATCAGCACATTGATCATGACCACCAGACCGATGGCGGAGCTGGAAAGTCCCAGCCGGGCACTGGCCAGCAACGGCAAAAAGGCCCATGTGATGCCGATACAGGTTGTAAAACAGGTGCGAAAGACAAAAATGGAAAAGACCGACGGTATTTTGATCAAATCCATGTAGCCATCCGGTTTCCCCCCGGCATCGGGGCCGCTACTTTTTTTCACCCGTTCCGCCGGAAGCATGAAAAGGCACAGGAGAAAGCCCACCAGCGTCAGAATCCCCATCCCCGTGAAAGACGCCTGTATATTGAGCCAGTCCTTAATCAGACCGCCCATCACGGGCCCCGCACTCAGTCCGCCAAAAAGGGAGATGTTGAACAACCCCATCACACGGCCTTCCTGACCCGACGGTATCATTTCCCCCACATAGGCCTGCGCCACGGGAAGCACCATGGCCGACGCAAATCCCTGGCCCAGTCGAAGTAAAATTAATGCCTCCACGCTTTTGCTTGCGGCATAGAAAAGGGAGACCAGGAAATAGAGAAAAAGCCCGGTAGTGATAAAAGGTTTTCTCCCTTTCCGATCTGAAAGCTTTCCAAAGTAGGGAACAAAAAGGGTCCGGGTGAGAGAAAAAGCACCGAAAATCAAGCCGATCTGAAATCCGCCCGCCCCCAGTTCATGGGCATAAATGGGGAGCAAAGGCGCCACAAATCCCGCTCCCATGGCCGTGACGAAAATGGCGATGAAAAGGGTCGAGAAAATTTTAGTATCGAGTACGGCCATGTTTTCCCATCAATCTTGTCGGTACCCCTCTGCTAACGGCTATACCCTTTCATGTCAAGAACAATCTTAAGGTTTTCATCCTCTGCACTCCTGGGTTAAGCAAACTTTTCTCGTTGTCATGTCCCCTGCATTACGAACCGCCAGCCTAGCCCCCCTATTTGGGGTTTGCCTCCTCCTGATCCTGCTTCAGCAATCGGCTTCCACGGAAATAATGGGGGGACAGGGGACGTTTTTCAGCGGTGTATCATGAAACACTTTTGAATCATGACCCAACGTGAGACAGCACCCTTGATTGTCTCCATTGGATGGTTTAAGTCCATAATTCCTTTAAATTCCAAATCTTACCTGAAATACCCCCCCCCTATCAGGGAATAAGCCTGATCGAATTTTTTCTCCGGATGAAGCGGGATCAGGAGGAGGCAAACCCCAAATA
>JAFCZI010000110.1 GCA_019314425.1 Deltaproteobacteria bacterium
TGGAATTTATGGTTGAGAGAGAGGAAAATGTTTATCCCATGGTTCCGGCGGGGGCACCCATTACTGAAATGTTGCTGGTTTGAAAAGAGGCTGCTAGCGATTAGCGGTTAACCGGTGGAGGAGAATTTATGAACCAGAAAAAGGCTGAAAAACATATCCTGTCGCTTATGGTGGACAATCGACCGGGCGTTTTATCGCGTATCGTGGGCCTTTTCAGCGGCAGGGGCTTCAATATTGAAAGCCTCTGTGTGGCTGAAACCGCAGAAGCCGAGGTGTCGAGGATTACATTGGTTACATGCGGGGATATGGTTGTTATTGAACAAATCAAAAAACAATTGCACAAGCTTATTAATGTCATTAGAGTAGTGGGTTTCACGGATACTGCCTTTGTTCAGCGGGATCTGGCACTCATCAAGGTCAATGCAAAACCCGAAAATCGGGCCGAAATCCTGAGAATCACGGATATTTTCAGGGGAAGAGTGGTGGATGTGGGGATGGAATGCTATACGCTGGAGGTTACGGGAGATCTGGACAAGATCAATGCGATTCTGGGTCTATTAAGGCCCATGGGCATTAAAGAAATTGCGAGGACGGGAACCATTGCACTGCCTCGCGAAAAAAAGAAATAAGGAGTCAACAAATGGCGAAGATTGATTTTGGTGGTACGGTTGAAGAGGTGATTACTTCAGAGGAGTTCAGCCTGGAAAAAGCACAAAAAGTCCTGGAAAATGAAACGATTGCGGTTCTGGGGTACGGCGTGCAGGGACCGGGCCAGGCCCTTAATATGAAAGATAACGGGTTCAAGGTAATTGTGGGACAGCGTGACGGGGGTCCATCCTGGGACCACGCCGTGGAAGACGGCTTTGTTCCGGGCGAGACCCTGTTTTCACTGGAAGAAGCCGCAAAACGTGCGACAGTCATTCAGTATCTGGTTTCCGATGCCGGTCAGGTTTCTACCTGGCCTGGCATTAAAGCTTGTTTGAACCCGGGAGACGCGCTTTATTTTTCTCACGGTTTTGCGATTACCTACAAGGACCAGACGGGTATCGTGCCCCCCGAGGATGTGGATGTGATACTGGTGGCGCCAAAGGGCTCCGGGAAAACCGTTCGCAGAAATTTCCTGGCCGGTAGCGGGATCAACTCCAGTTATGCTGTATTTCAGGACTATACGGGCCGTGCCCGGGAACGCACCCTGGCCCTGGGGGTGGCCATCGGGAGCGGCTATCTTTTTCCAACGACCTTTGAAAAAGAGGTGTACAGTGATTTGACCGGTGAACGGGGGGTGCTGATGGGGTGCTTGGCCGGCGTCATGGAAGCGCAGTATGATCTCTTGCGCAAGAATGGCCACAGCCCCAGCGAGGCATTCAATGAAACCGTTGAAGAGCTGACCCAGAGCCTTATCCGGCTGGTGGCGGAAAACGGCATGGACTGGATGTTCGGAAATTGCAGCACAACGGCCCAGCGGGGGGCGCTGGACTGGCGTGGAAAATTCAAAGAAGCCGTGGCCCCCGTATTCGACGACCTTTATGAAAGCGTCAAATCCGGAAAGGAAGCCCGGATTGTTTTGGACGCCAACAGCCGGGACGATTACCGGGATGGGCTTAACCGAGAGCTTTCGGAAATCAGGGACTCCGAGATGTGGCGGGCCGGCACCGCTGTTCGTGCCTTGAGACCGGAAAACCGAAATGAATGATTGATCTCAAAGTTGCCATTGTTTGCATGCATTCCGTCCTGGGAGATATCGAAGGGAACCTGGATCGAATTGCACAGTGGGCCGGAAGAGCGGCTCGGGAAGGCGCTCACATGAGCTGCTTTCCTGAGTCCGCAGCCACCGGCTATGCTCTGGAAGAGCCCGAGACGTATTGTACCATCGAAGACACTGCCCGCATTATGGATCGTCTGATTCAAATGGGTCGGGATATGAAAATGGTGCTGGTTGTCGGGTTTATTGAAAATGCAGGCAGCAAAAAGCCTTACATCGCGCAACTGATCACCGGCCCTGAAGGTCTGATCGGCATATACCGCAAGACGCACCTGTCACCCACGGAGAGCGAGATTTATACTGCGGGAGAAACGCTGGGTGTGTTTGTTTACGACAACTGGTGTTTTGGCCTGCAACTCTGTTATGAGGCGCATTTCCCGGAGATCAGTACGCAGATGGCCCTTTCGGGGGCGGACCTTCTGCTGATACCCCACGCATCACCCCGAAGCGACCCTGTAGAAAAATTTGAAAGTTGGATGCGGCACCTTCCGGCCCGGGCTTTTGACAACGGCGTTTTTGTGGCGGCCTGCAACCCGGTGGGTGTGGGTGAAAATGGTACCGGGCTATCCTTTCCAGGGGTTGCTCTGGTGCTGGGGCCTGACGGCAGGCTGATGAAGGGATTTCAGGGAAAAGAGGAGCATGTCCTCTTTTCGGTGCTGAAAGGCAAAACCTTGAAAAGCATCCGACAACACCGAATGAAATACTTCCTTCCCAAAAGGCGGCCCGAACTTTACCGGTAAAAATAAAACTGGATATTGTTTCTCCCTCGGGCTCAGCCAACATCCGGAATTATCAGGACTTTTTCAGCATGCTTGATTGCAGAAATGTGGTGAGGTTGACATTGCTGTTGGTAATGCCGAGTTTTCGACGGACATGTTCCCGGTGACGTTTGACTGTGGTTATGGATACCCCGCGAATCCTGGCGATTTCTTTGGTTTGCATTCCATTTCGAATCATGCTGCAGATGTTGACTTCTGACGGGGTCAGTGAAAGATAGCTTTTCGATAAATTACTGACAAACGGGGAGACGATCTCCTCCAGATTTGTTTTCAGCACCTCGATATATTTCCATTTATTCCTGGGCAAATCCAGCGCCAGAGCATGGAGAATCGGCATCAGGATTTTATCTACATTTGTTTTGACGTCCATGTAAATACTCTGCTTTTCCTCCTCTATTCTTGCCAGAACAGCTCGAAGCGCGGCGTTGGCTTCCTGCAGTGCCTTTCTTTCCATGGTTAACTGATCGTTCATTTCCTGCAGCTCAATTTCCGCTGAAATCCGCATGGCCGTGCTTCCGATTCTTTCTGCTAGTGCGTCGAGAAGCGCTCTTTCCTCATTGAGGAATGGACCCTCATCAGCGGGTGGACGTTCCTCAAGATAAAAAATAGAAACCTCGCCAACGGTTTCATTGTACATGTGGATGCTTGAGGACTGGCGCCATTTGGTGATTTGAAATCTTCTGCTCTTATACGTCTCCCCTCTAAAGACAATCCTTGCGC
The DNA here is from genome assembly GCA_019314425.1 of Deltaproteobacteria bacterium. Classification (GTDB taxonomy): domain Bacteria; phylum Desulfobacterota; class DSM-4660; order Desulfatiglandales; family Desulfatiglandaceae; genus NaphS2. The sequence goes on from JAFCZI010000110.1 coordinate 3,262, forward strand.
ATGCAATCTCCGGATATTGCCATGAAAAGGGAAGAAACTCGACAAGGTCTTTCAAGAGCTCTTCCACGGAATCAGGGTGAAGCTCGGCAAGTCTCGCTATGGCATACAGGCAGTTCAGCTCTTTGATCCTCTCTCGCAGGGCTGTCATGAGTTTTGATGTATCCGTTTCCGTGTTGAAAGGAATTTTCCAGAGACGCAAAAGGTCTTTTTTCGTAGTTTCGAAACTTTTGACGGCATTATGGGGAGTTGACAGTTTATCTTTGGCCATGGGCTTTTCCTTTCCTAATGGGTGCCTGAACGAAAATACGGAAATAAAGTTTTCCATTTTTGAATTGATGTTTACAACTCTGTGAAATTGTACGATCTTTTCAACTTAAAACCCGAAATTTAAAACTTAAAACCGTGCCTGAACGGTTTTTTCGTTCAGGCACGGTTTGGCGACATGGGAAATCCACTTTCCAGAGGATAACAGGGTAATATATGCCTTATGAGGGTATTATAGGGGTATTTATAATCCCTATAAAACATGGGTACTATGGGGGCTTTTTAAATGTATTTACAGGGATGATCCTGCCTTGTAGGCTACACCCTGTCAACAAAAAACTTAAACCGTGCCCATCCGCAAATGGCAATTCACCCGATTTCAGCGTCAGCCTCAAATGGTAATCCTCAAAATACTTGAATGTATTCTTCCGGTTACAATTTTTGCCTTCCTTGAACTCGAACAAATTTTCTCACTCGTGGACGGACACTAAGCCAGGGAGGTTCCCATAATGCAAAGCCGTTTTGCTTCCGTTCTGGAAGGTCGCAGAAGTCAGCCACATCAACTCATTGAAGTACTTCAGGATGTTCAAAAACAGGAGGGTTATGTCTCTGAAGAGGCCATGAGGATTGTATCGAAAGAACTGGGTGTTTCGCTTTCGGAAGTTTATTCGGTCGCTTCATTCTACAAGGCCTTTTCTTTGAAACCCCGGGGGAAAAATGTGATTACCGTCTGTACGGGTACGGCGTGTCACGTGCGGGGGGCGAAAATGGTTCTGAACCAGGCGACAGGACAACTCGGTGTTGCCCCCAATGAGATGACCGAAGACGGGCTTTTCACCATTGAACAGGTGAATTGCCTTGGCGCCTGCGCGCTGGGACCGGTTGTTACTGAAAATGGATCTAGTTATCATCACATGAATCCCGGAAAGCTGCGAAAACTCATCACAACGCTCACCAACCTTCCCACGGAGGATGCATCCCATGAGCAAACTCAATACGATCAGTGAGTTGGATGTCCTTCGAAAGGATATTCAAGATTATCGTAAAAGCTTCCGGAAGACCATTATCCTGTGTGGTGGGACGGGTTGCCGGGCATCCAGATCTGATGAGCTCATTAACCGTGTCACCCTGGAAATTGAAAAGCAGGGTATGGAAAAAGAAGTTATGGTGCGTGCGACGGGATGTCACGGTTTTTGCGAGCAGGGCCCCATTGTGGTTGTGGAGCCGGAAAAAACGTTTTATTGCCACGTTTCGCCCGATGATGCACAGGAGATTGTTGAAAGGACCGTTCGCAAGGGTGAGTTGATTGAGCGGCTGCTCTACACAGATCCTGTTTCCGGCGAGATCGTACCGCGGGAGCCTGATATCCCTTTCTATCGCGCGCAAGACAGGGAATTGCTGTCACAGAACCGTCAGGTGGATCCTTGTTCCATAAAGGACTACATCGCTATTGGGGGATATTCGGCAATAGCAAAAGTGCTCTCCGGATACTCCCCGGAAGAAATTATTGAAGAGGTCAAGCTTTCCGGGTTAAGGGGTCGAGGGGGGGGCGGTTTTCCCACGGGCCGTAAGTGGACCCAATGCCATGAAGCCCCCGGTGATGAAAAATATGTGATTTGCAATGCCGATGAAGGCGACCCCGGCGCGTATATGGACCGAAGCGTACTGGAGGGAAACCCGCATCTGATTCTCGAAGGGATGATGATTGGTGCGCTGGCCGTCGGTGCCTGGCAGGGATATGTTTATGTCCGCAACGAATACCCGCTGGCAGTAAAACATATTGGTATCGCTGTACAGCAGGCGAGGGAGATGGGAATTCTGGGCGACAACATATTCGGGACGGCTTTTTCCTTTGATGTGGAGGTTGCGCGTGGCGGAGGGGCTTTTGTATGTGGTGAATCCACGGCGCTCATGGCTTCCCTGGAGGGAAAAGTTGGGGAGCCCAGGCCAAAGGACGTTCACTCCGTGGTAGATGGTCTGTGGCATAAGCCAACCGTATTGAATAATGTTGAAACCTGGGCCAATATCCCTTCGATCATCTTGAAAGGATCTGCATGGTTCGCTTCCAGGGGGTCAAAGAGCAGCAAAGGCACGAAGATTATAGCGCTTACAGGCCATATCAAAAATACGGGACTCGTGGAAGTTCCCATGGGAACTTCCATCGATTCCGTTGTGTTTGAAATCGGAGGCGGACCGACAGGCAGTCCCATTCGAGCGGTTCAGACGGGGGGGCCTTCCGGAGGATGTCTTCCCGTTGATAAGTTCTATCTTCCCCTGGAGTTCGATGCGCTTGCAGAGGCAGGATCGATGATCGGCTCCGGCGGTATTGTGGTGATGGACGAAGAGACCTGCATGGTCGATGTTGCGAAATATTTCCTGACCTTTCTGCAGGATGAATCGTGCGGGAAATGTGTGCCCTGTCGGCTCGGTATTGACCGTATGCTTGAGATCATTACGGATATAACCGAAGGCCGTGGTACCCCGGAGCAGATGGTTCTTCTGGAGGAGCTTGCCGGCACCGTGAGCGAAACATCCCTGTGCGCTCTCGGTAAAACAGCCGCCAATCCCGTACTCTCCACACTGCGTTATTTTCGCGACGAATACGACGTGCATATTGCCGAGAAGAAATGCCCTGCCGGTGTATGCCAGGCCTTGATTACCTATTGGATTGATCCGGATCAATGTACAGGCTGTGGCGTCTGCAAAAAGGAATGCCCCCATGAGGCGGTCAAAGGAGAGAAAAAAGCGCCCCATGAAATTGACTTGGGGCTATGCCAGAAATGCGGGATATGCAGAAGTGAATGCAAATTTGGAGCCATTCAGGTTCAATAGCGAGGTGTGATGATGACCCAATATGTATCTGTAAATATTGATGGTATGATCCTTCAGGCGCCGAAGGGGACGAGCGTTCTGGATGCGGCACTTGACGCTGGCATTTGTATCCCCCATCTGTGCCGTGTTCCGTATCTTTCAGATATTGGCGCATGCCGGCTTTGCATCGTGGAACACGTGGTCAATGGGCGGTCGAAAATTACCACATCATGCACGCTGCTCGTAAAAGAGGGTATGGTGATTGTGAGCAACACGGAAAAGATCCGGAACCTGCGTCGCAACATTGCGGAATTGATCGTTTCTGAGGCGCCTAATTCCCGGGCTGTACAGGATGTTGCCATGCGTTGCGGGGTCAAAGAGGTGCGCTATCCATTCAGGAACAACAACTGTATCCTGTGCGGTCGCTGTATTCGCGCCTGTACGGGACACCTCGGGATAAAACCCCTTGCTTTTGTCGGGCGTGGCAAGGAACGGCGCGTGGAAGCCCCCTTTGACTTGCGTTCCGAACTCTGTAATGAGTGCGGCAGATGCATTGATCTTTGTCCCATGACCGTCGTTCCCTGTGACGGTCCCATGAAAAAAGGAGAGGAGTATCTCTGCTCGAACTGCATCTCGAAAATGGCGTTTATGGAAGAAACCCCCGGTCTCTGCGTGTGGTGTGATTTTGGAGAAGGGTTTCAATGTCAGCGATATGATCTGGGAAACGGAACAACGGCGGGTCACTGAGCCACGGTAGGGGAGAGGTTCCCGCTACCTTTCCCTGGCTGTAAAGTCGAATGAAAAAAAAAGGCACGAGGAAACGGCATTACCGTTTTCCTTGTGCTTTTTTTGTCTTGGTGCTTTCTTTATCTTGACGCCTTTTTTATCTCAGCGCCTTGTTGTTTCAGTGCTTTCGAATTCCGGGAAACACACTGCTTTCCCGGTATTTCCATTCGTAAGACTACACGCAACCGGTCGGTTTGGGCAGCCCAGCCATTTTACAAGCGCCTTTGCCCGGACCTGAAGGAAACAATTCGTAGATATACTTCAGTTTGTAGCCGGTGACTTTGGACAGAATCCTGACCATTGGGGCGATGCCGTTCTTTTTGTAGTACTCCTGCAAAACGTCGACGACCTTCTTATGTTCGTCTGTAATTTCTTCAATGCCTTCGGTTGTCTTTACATAACTCATCCATCCTT
>JAFCZI010000395.1 GCA_019314425.1 Deltaproteobacteria bacterium
GATGGAGATCGTTATGGTATAAAAAAAGAGCTTGCTAAACGAATGGAGCAAAGAAAAAACGCTGGATTAAACAAAGTATCATGGTGGGGCGATATTGGAGTTCGGATTAAAATCAAAAATCAATATGAGCTCCGAAAGTGGCACTGAAATGGCCCCGTTTTTCTGGTGTTGGTGTCGCACTGGAAAAGTCTGATATTTATATCGGAAGCAGGTTTTTGAAGTGCTTCCTCATGGCCATGTTAATCCTTGCCGTGCTATTCAGCCTCATTATTAGCACAAGTAAAGCAATGGATGGCAAAAGGCCCCATGCCCAGTATCTTTGAAGTTCTGGTGTCTTCGATCAATATTATGGAAACCCAGATCACCGCTACACGGTTGAAGGCCGAACCGCCTGATCTGCTGATTAAACCCAAGCTGGGGCACTTGAATTTTCTGGAATTTCACAGAGCTGAAGAGGCTATTGCCGAGGGATACAGGGAGATGAAATCACGCATGAACCTATTAAGAGGGATAAAAATATGCATATCGGTAAAATTGGAATCATCGGCAGGACCTACCGCCACATGCAACGCTATCGTCAAATTCTTACAGTGCTTTTCAGGAATGGATTCGGCGATTTGGTGAACATCCTCAAGATCGAGCAATACATAGAGATCGGCCTTCAGATGATCTCCCGTAAACGGCGGGAAAAAATTGAGACACTCTCAAGGGCCGAAAGAGTGCGGATGGTCCTGGAAGAACTGGGACCCACCTTTATTAAAATGGGCCAGATCCTCTCCACCCGGCCGGATCTCCTGCCTGTGGAATTCATCCGGGAATTGGAGAAACTGCAGGATGATGTGCCGCCTTTTGAATACACGCAGGTGGAGGCAATCATTGAAACAGAACTGGGAACGCCGCTCGGCAATGTTTTTAAGGATTTTGAGGAAGTCCCGCTGGCATCGGCCTCTATCGGTCAGGTGCATCGCGCGCGGCTTGCTGATGGGGAAGAGGTGGTCGTAAAAATTCAGCGGCCGGATATCCAAAAGACTGTTGAGGTGGATCTGGAGATTATGCTGCACCTGGCCACCCTGATGGAGAAACATCTTGAGGGTTGGGAGATTCAGCGGCCCACCAAAATAGTGGCGGAATTTGCTCGGACCCTGGGAAAAGAGCTGGACTATACCATAGAGGCATCGCATATGGAGCGTTTTGCCATGCAGTTCCTTAACGATTCCAGAGTTTATGTGCCAAAGGTTTATCGAGAGGTTTCAACCGGTCGTATTCTTACCATGGAGTATATAGACGGCATTAAGGCCTCTGAGATCGCGTTACTGGAAGAGGCGGATCTTGACAGATGTGAGATCGCTCGGCTGGGCCTCGATCTGATTATGAAGCAGATTTTTATTTACGGGTTTTTTCATGCCGATCCCCATCCCGGCAATGTCTTTATCTTGCCGGGTAATGTTATTTGCTACATTGATTTCGGCATGATGGGTCGCATCGGACGTGAGAGCCGGGAGAACTTTGCCGATCTGGTTGTGAATATTGCCGGCCGCGACGAAAAAAAAATCACGAAAGCCCTTCTCCGTCTTACGGTTTGGGAAGAGGAACCGAACATTGATGCCCTGGAAAAAAATGTATCCGAGTTTATAGACCTGCACTTTAATCGGCCCTTGAAGGAACTGGATCTGGGGAAATTGTTGCACCAACTCCTGGACATGGTGGCCAAACATCGCCTCGGGGTCCCGCCGGATCTATTCCTGATGATCAAGGCCCTGAGTACCGTGGAAGGGCTGGGAAGGCTGCTGAACCCTGATTTGGATGTTGCGGAACAGGCTGCCCCATTTGTTAAGCGCATTCAAATGGCCCGGCTGAATCCAAAACGGATCGCTGGGGATATTTTTGATTCCGGGACCGAGCTTCTCCAACTGATCAAGGAGGTCCCCGGTGAAGTGCGCAATATTCTGAGGCAGGCCAAAGAGGGGAAGATCAAGATTGAGTTCGAGCACTGTGGGCTGGAACCCATGCTTTCCACGTTTGACCGGGTCAGCAACCGACTTGCCTTTTCCATTGTCCTGGCATCCCTTATCATCGGCTCAACACTTATTGTTCTCTCGGGCATCCCGCCCAAATGGTATGGGATACCGATTATTGGTTTGATGGGATTTTCCGTTGCGGGTATTATGGGATTCTGGCTGTTGATAACCATTCTGAGGCGTGGAAAAATGTAGATGATTTAGTAAAAGATCCACCCGCTGAGCGGGTGGCCTTGAGTTTACCCCTAAAAGGGGATGAGAATGCCTCTTGCCCCCAGAGGGGGCGAGGTGTTGCCCCCAGTTTTATTTAAAACAA
>JAFCZI010000396.1 GCA_019314425.1 Deltaproteobacteria bacterium
CTCCAGAACGAATATGCAAAACAGATCGTTCCCGGTTTTGGCGCCAAGGGCATGACCTGGATGCGGGTGATGGGAGATCAGCTGGATTCCAATATTGTCCAGTTCTTCAGCGAAGAAGAGCAACGGACCATTATACAGCGATTCAAGGCTTTGGATGGAGATGTGATCCTCATCATTGCCGATCCGTCCCTGGAGGTGGTGAATTCCGCTCTCGGGCGGCTTCGCCTCCATGTGGCGGAACGCCTTGATATGATTCCCCAAGATACGTTCGTGCCGGTCTGGGTCACGGATTTCCCTTTGTTTGAGCCCACGGATGAGGGGGTGACCTCCAGCCATCACCCGTTTACCGCCCCGGACCGGATCGATTTCGATCCCACGGACCGGGAAGATCTGCTCTCCCTTCTGTCCCGCTCCTATGATATTGTTGTCAACGGCGAGGAATTGGGTGGCGGCAGTATCCGTATCCATGATCCTTCCACCCAGCAGAAGGTGTTTGCGGCCCTGGGCCTTTCACCGGATGAGGCAGAGGAAAAATTCGGATTTTTTCTCCAGGCCCTTGAGTTTGGTCCGCCGCCCCATGGCGGCCTTGCCCTGGGCATGGACCGGGTGGTGGCCATGATCCTGAAGACGCCTTCCATACGGGAGGTGACAGCCTTTCCTAAGAACCGGAGCGCTTTTTGTCCCCTGACCCAGGCACCATCCCCGGTGGCCCATGAGCAACTGGTGGAGCTGGGCCTGCTGGATCTTGGAAAAGCAGCAGCCCTGCCGGGGGCGGACCGGGAGCAGGAGCCCATTGACTATATTTCCTGGGTTTCCAGAATCGGTTTTGAGGAAAACGAACGGCCCATGATCGAAAGCGCGCTTGAAGATGCCGTAAAGATGGCCGAAGCAATCTCCGGCAATGCCGGGGAATACGAGCCTGCCATCTCCGTATCCCAGGGCCGGAATCGTTTTAGAAAAGGAAAAGTAGCTGTAAGGTCTTCATTCGTTCAGACCGGAGACCTGTTTAAAAATGCGCCTTCTGCAAAGGGAGACTACTTCAAGGTTGCAAGTATCCTTGAGTAATGGGGAAACCCGAAAGGATTTTTAATGGAATCTAAAATTTTTACCTATATAAATACCTCAACTCTGCCCAAGGTGGACGACGGCCCCATGGCTGGCATCTGCGTGGCGGTTGAGCCCAGCATATCCGTAGAAAATTGGCCCACGGATGCCCAGTCACCGGCACTGGAAAATTATGTGGCCCTGGAAGACGCCACCCTTATTTCGCGCCTGCGCAATGCCGGTGCGGATCTCAAGGGGAGAACCGCCATGGGGGAACTGGGCCTGGGTCTTGACAGGGATACCGGCGGCGAAGCCATAAAAACCGGTAGCTCCGATGTGGTACTGAAAACCGACACCACCGGGGAAGCCAGACTGTCGGCGGCCACTTCCGGCTGTTTCGGGTTTAAGCCCAGTTACGGCCTGATTTCCCGTTCCGGCCTCATCGGCCTTGTCCCCTCCATGGAGAGCTGCGGCATTCTTTCCAATTCTCTTGGGGAGATTTCAAAAACAGCCCAGGCCATGGCCGGTCTTGATGAGCGGGACCCGTCCATGGATGAGTCCGGCATTGAGCAGACCCTGTCCCGGTTCAGTCAACCCAAAGCGTTGGCGGACAGTCCCATGACCGTAGGAGTGATCCGCGAATGGATGTCTGGCATGGGCCCAGAACACAAAGCCTTTGAGCAGACAATGGAAAAACTGAGTGCAGCCGGTATCAAAATCGAGACCGTCTCCATCAGGGATTTTTGCCTTGCCAGGACTGTTCACAACGTGATCGGAACCGTTGAGGCGTCGTCCAGTGCCGGACGGTTCGACAGTGTCCGCTACGGTCACAGGACATCTGGGTCGGTAAAAAACTGGAACGAGATGTACATCCAATCCCGGGGCGAGTCCTTTGGCCCCTTGGTTAAGGCCTATCTTTTCCAGGGCGGATATTTTCAGTATCAGAACTACAACGCCTTTCTGGATGCCTGCCGCATCCGGGCCCGGCTCATGGAATCCGTTGAAAAAGCCTTTGAAACTGTGGATCTGATCGCGCTGCCCGTGTCGGGCAAACCTTTGCCTGAAAAGCCGAACACGGTATCCGGTTTCTATGATGCCTTTTCATTGACGCTTCTTGCCAACCTCACCGGGAATCCGTCGATTTCCATCCCCGGGCATGTCAATGGCGATGCCGTTGGACCCGCTCTTCAGCTGATCGGTAAACGGTTTGACGATCCAGGATTGCTTGCCTTTGCAGCCCGCGTATCTGATATCTATACAGGAGGGAGGTAATCATGAAATATGAAGCGG
>JAFCZI010000397.1 GCA_019314425.1 Deltaproteobacteria bacterium
GAAGGCGGGCCGAGTGAAGAAGCTGAGGACGAAGATGTGGGTATCGATCCTGATGAAGATTTGCCCTGGCCGAATCCCGAATTGATAAGAAAATGGTGGAAAGAGCATCGCAAGGACTTTCGATCTGGGGTGCGCTATTTAAGGGGAAAAGAGATGAGCATCGGTTCTCTGATGGATGCTTTAATCCATGGGAATCAGCGACAGCGGGCCGCCGCCGCCCTGGAGATTGCGATCAGAGAACCATTGAAGCCTTTTTTTGAGATCCGTGCCCCGGGAAAACGTCAATTGAAGCTTTTGAAGTAATGGACTTTGTAAACGAGACAAAAGTTGAAGCCGGCTGGACCCTCGGCTTTGAGCCGGATGGCCGCGAACTACTGGTTGTTGCCATCAAGGCGACGTTTCAGATTCCTAAAAACGGCGAGGAACCCGAGCTGGCGGAAGAGCAGGTGCAACTGACGGAAGCCGACGAATTCACCGGTGACCCGGGTGATTCTGCCACCCTGTACGAAACCGATTACGCCCATCGCAAACCGTTCTGTGATGTCCTGCTAAACGGAAGTGCCTATGCACCGCGCGGTCGACCTACAAAATCAGTTCGTGTGACCATTCGCGTCGGAACGATGACCAAGTCCTTTAATGTAGTTGGCGATCGGATCTGGGATCGTAATATTCTTTCAGTAACACCAACGCCTCACAGACCTTTCGTCAGAATGCCGATTAGCTATGACCGGGCATATGGCGGAGCAGACAAACACCCGGATAAACCTGAAAAAATCAAAACATACACCAAAAATCCAATCGGCGTTGGATATCATCCATACTCAAACGGCAAACATCTCAAGGGAAAACCGCTGCCAAATAACGAAGAGATCGGAAAAAGGGTCAAAAGTAAAAACGGTAAATATCACCCAATGTCTTTTGGGCCGATCGGCCGCAATTTTGAATCCAGAATACCGTTCGCTGGCACTTACGATCAAAAATGGTTGGACAATGTTGCTCCATTTTGGCCGGACGACTTTGACTACCGGTACTTCCAGGCAGCGCCACCGGATCAGCAGATCCCATACCCAAAAGGCGGTGAACCGGTAATTTTGCAAAACTTAAGCCCTGAAGGATTGACGAAATTTCAAATTCCCAAGGTATCCATGCCGGTTATTTTTATCCCTTACCGTGGCGAGGACATTATTAAAGAATCCGTGATCGACACCATATTGATTGAACCGGATCACAATCGGTTCATGCTAACTTGGCGTGTTTCGTTGCCGATGAGAATAAATTGTTTTGAATTGTACCAGATCATTGTTGGTAAAAGGCTCAGCTCATGGCACTGGGAAAGAAGGGCAACTGCGAAAGGAAAGCCTTATTTTAAGGGTATCTCTGAATATATTAAAGCTAAAAACGCAGTATAAAGGAGAGGGCAATCAGAATTGGCTAATCTTTCTGTAAAAGCGTGCGGAATGATTACTGCTGTCGGCTTCAACGCGTCAGCCAGTTTGGCTGCGATACGGGCTGGTATACGTGGTGTTGACGAAACCAATCTCTGGGATGCGGAATCGGGAGATTATCTGGCAGCAGGCAGGGTTTTGCTGCCGCATTGGTGGATCGGTTTGGGAAAGCTGGCTGAACTGGTTGCACCGGCCATCCATGAATGCCTTTCCGCAGCCAAACCGGTAACAGCTGAGGAGATACCAATTTTTCTGGGATTAGCAGCGCCGGGTCGTCCCCATCGCTGGGAGAACCTTGATGAAGAGATTCTGGATGAAATTCAACACCGCTTGGGATTTAATCTTCATCCCGAGTCGCGGGTAATCCCCCGTGGGCGGGTTGCGGGAGCAGTGGGGCTTCAGTTGGCTGCTGCTCTGATTGAACACCATAAATTACAGTATTGTATTGTCGCCGGGGTGGACAGCTTTGTTCGACAGGATGTGGTAGAATACTACCTGGAAAAGCGACGGATATTGACACCTATGAATTCCAATGGCTTTTCAGCAGGGGAAGCTGGAAGTGCGATATTAATGACAACTTCAGAAAGCAGTTCAGAAGGAGAACTCAGAATTCTTGGAGTGGGAATGGCGCGAGAAACAGCCACAATTGAGTCTGAGGAACCGTTACGAGGAAATGGTTTGACCCAGGCAATCGGGAAGGCATTTAAGGAAGCCGGGTTGACTATACAGGAAATGCAATATCGTATTACTGATTTGAATGGCGAGCATTACAAATTCAAGGAAATGACGCTTGCCATGATACGCTACGAGCGGAAAACAAAGCCAAACCTTTTTGACCTATGGCACCCTATCGAATACATCGGCGAGGTAGGCGCCGCCATTGGACCT
>JAFCZI010000398.1 GCA_019314425.1 Deltaproteobacteria bacterium
CCTACGTTTCTTGCGTTTTCCACAACATTCGGTTTGTTCATCCCATAATAAAAAAAGAGAAGCGGTATGGATAACAAAACCAAAGAAAGCGTGTTTCAAAACGACATGATAAACCAGTAAGGGTTGGTATGAAGCGGGTGTATTACAAAAAGGTGAAGCGTAGGATGGGCAAAGCAAAGTGTGCCCATCTGAGCTTATACGCCCGTCATCTGCGCCCTATGTTGCGTGAATCTTTGATAGAGGAAGATGATATCGATCTGAATAACATTGTATTAAGCCACTACCGGCTATCGGAAATTAGGCGGCAGGATTTAAAACTCGAGGAAGACGTCGGTGAATATAAACTTCAGACCTCGGTAAAATAGTATTTTTTAATGACGTGAGAGCGCTGATATGCTAGCTTCTGCCCAAGAAGCGTTTAAAACTCAAAACTGCGGCTCGCAGCCTTAGGAGACAAAACCGGAAATGCCATTCAAGAGAAATATCCTTTGCATCGGGGCGGGTTATGTGGGCGGTCCCACCATGGCCATGATTGCGTTTAAATGTCCCCAATACAAGGTGACGGTGGTGGACATCAACCCTGAACGGATTGCCCAGTGGAATTCCGACGATCTGCCCATTTATGAACCCGGTCTTGACGAGGTGGTCAGGGCTTCCAGGGGGAGGAACCTCTTTTTCAGCACTGAAATCGAGAAAGGGATTCGGGATTCCGATGTTATTTTTGTAAGCGTCAACACCCCCACCAAAACCTTCGGCGCCGGTGCCGGCATGGCGGCCGACCTTCAATATTGGGACAAAACGGCCCGGCAGATTCGAAAACATTCTCAAACCAGCAAAATTATTGTTGAAAAGAGCACCCTGCCGGTGAAAACCGCTCAGGCCATGGAACGAATTCTTACATGCGGGGATAATGGCGTTTGTTTTGACGTGTTGTCAAACCCTGAATTCCTGGCTGAAGGGACCGCCATTCATGACCTGGAAAACCCGGACCGGGTACTCATCGGTTCCTCTCAGACTGCCGAAGGGCTTTTGGCCCGGGACGTACTCGTAGAGATTTATGCCAACTGGGTTCCCAGAGACAAAATCATCACCTCCAATATCTGGAGCAGTGAGCTCTCCAAGCTGGTGGCCAACGCCTTTCTGGCCCAGCGGATTTCTTCGGTGAATTCCATATCCGCCCTCTGCGAAAAAGCCGATGCCGATATTCAGGAGGTGACCCGGGCGGTGGGCATGGACAGCCGGGTGGGCAATAAATTTTTGAATGCAAGCGTCGGTTTCGGGGGTTCCTGCTTTGAAAAAGACATTCTGAACCTCGTCTATATCTGCCGCCATTACGATCTCAAGGAAGTAGCGGATTACTGGGAAGGTGTGGTCAGAATCAATGACTATCAGAAGGAACGGTTCATTCTCAACATGCTGCACGTCATGTTCAATACCCTGGCGGGCAAAAAGATCTGTCTGCTCGGATTTGCCTTCAAGGCCGACACGGGGGACACGCGGGAAAGTCCGGCCATCCGGATCGCCAAGCGGCTCATGGAAGAAAAAGCGGACCTGGTGATTACAGACCCGCAAGCCATTGACAACGCAAAAAATGACCTGAAAGGGGTCACGGGCGACGTTTCCTATGTTGAAGATCCCTATGAGGCGGCGGAGGGCTGCTGTGCCATTGCCGTCATGACCGAATGGTCTTTTTATAAGGACCTTGATTACGAAAAAATTTATCGTTCAATGGTTAAACCCGCCTTTATCTTTGATGGCCGGAATGTTTTGGATCACCCGGCGCTTCACGAGATCGGATTCAATGTTTTCCCCATCGGAAAACCGTCCCTTACCCATTTTTAACCGAGGTCCTACAGGAGGTTATGATCATGCTTCATCATCAAAAACGCATACTGGTGACCGGCGGCGCCGGTTTTTTAGGCTCCCACCTCTGCGACCGTCTGATTCGTGAGGGCCATGATGTTTTGTGCCTCGATAATTTCTTTACCGGGACGAAGCGGAACATTTTGCATCTGATGCAAAACCCCAATTTTGAACTGGTCCGTCACGACCTGGCATTTCCCGTTTTTCTGGAGGTGGATGAAATATATAATCTGGCCTGTCCGGCGTCCCCCATCCACTACCAGCATAACCCGGTGAAAACCGTGAAAACCAATGTGCTGGGTTCCATTCACATGCTGGGGCTGGCCAAACGGGTCCATGCCAAGATCCTGCAGGCCTCCACCAGTGAGGTTTATGGCGACCCCGTGGTTCATCCTCAAACGGAAAGCTACTGGGGCAACGTAAACACCATCGGGATTCGATCCTGTTACGACGAGGGAAAACGGTGC
>JAFCZI010000111.1 GCA_019314425.1 Deltaproteobacteria bacterium
GATCATGCTTAAAAGCCGTATGTCGCTGTTGATAAAGAATATGGGTTTTGGTTTGATCCTGGTCAGCATTTTGCTCGCGCTTTTTCTGGATTTAAAACTGGCTTTCTGGGTGACGCTGGGCATTCCTATCTCCTTTCTGGCAGGACTCTGGATGTTGCCGCGGTTTGATGTGTCCATCAACATGATTTCCCTGTTCGGCTTTATCATGGTGCTGGGTATTGTGGTGGACGATGCCATTATCGTGGGGGAAAACATTTTTCGGAAATATGAAGAGGGCATGGATCCCCAATCGGGATCCATCAATGGCGCCGTAGAGGTCGGTAGACCCGTGGTTTTTGCAGTCCTGACCACCGTGGCGGCATTCTGGCCGCTTCTGTCCGGTACCGGCAACATGGGCAAAATCATGCGTAACATTCCCATCGTGGTGATCCTGGTGCTGCTGGGTTCCCTGGTGGAATCTTTAATGATTTTGCCGGCCCACCTCAGCCGAAGCTGGGAGCGCAAGGCCAGAGCCGGGCGTAAACCCAAAAAAGAGAAGCTGGTTTCCAGGGGTCTCAAGTGGGTCATTCGAGGACCCTATACAAGACTGGTGACGTTCTGTGTGAGATGGCGATACGCCACCGTGGCCGTGGGCATCGCCGTTCTTCTGCTGACCGTGGGCGTTTGGAGGGGCGGGTTGATCCGGTTTACCTTTTTCCCGAAAGTGGAAGGGGATACCCTGACCTGCTCGGTCACTATGCCTGCGGGTACTTCTGTTTCCCGAACGGAAAGGGTCGTGAAACGGCTGGAAGAAACGGCCCGGGAAACCATCGCGGAAATGGAAAAAGAGCGGCCTGATGGCGGAGAACCCTTGCTGGAATACATGATCGCTCTTGTGGGGATGCACACGGGGGGACGGGGTCCCCACCGGGGGGCGGGACAATCGGGAAGCCATCTGGCCCAGGTGTTTGTTCAACTTCTGGAAGGTGAAAAACGGGATGTGAGTGCCGTGGACCTGGTCAAGTTGTGGCGAAAGAAAGTCGGTGTTATTCCCGATGCCGAGTCCATTACGTTTCAGAGCGATCTTTTTAGCGCCGGGAACCCGGTGGAAGTCCACCTTTCTCTGGATGATCATGAGCAGCTCCTGGCAGCAGCCGATGATCTGAAGCAGGAACTGGGCAAATACCCGGGCGTTTTTGATGTGAGCGACAGTTTTCTGCCCGGCAAGGAAGAAATGCAGCTGAAGCTCAAGCCCGCCGCGCGAAGCCTGGGGTTGACCCTTGACGATCTGGCCCGGCAGGTGCGGCATGCCTTTTACGGGGCCGAGGCCCTCAGGCTTCAACGGGACCGGGATGAGGTCAAGGTGCTGGTCCGTTACCCGGATCAGGAGCGCCGTTCCCTGGGTCATGTGGAGGAGATGCGTATTCGAACCTCTGATGGACTGGAAGTGCCCTTCCGGCAGGTTGCGGAAGTGAAAATGGAGCAGGGATATGCCTCCATCGAGCGTGCCCAGCGGCTTCGTGTCATCAAAGTAACGGCGGATGTGGATGAATCCGTGACCAACGCCAACGAGGTGCGCATGGATTTGGAATCCCGCCTTCTTCCCGAAATTAAATTCAAGTATGCCGGTTTAAGATACACCATCGAAGGCGAAGGCAAGGAGCAGAAGGAATCCCTTTCCGATGTGGTAGGCGGATTCTCGGTGGCCCTTTTCTGCATCTACGCGCTGCTGGCCATCCCTTTTAAATCCTTCAGTCAACCCATTATCGTCATGGCCGCCATTCCCTTCGGCATCGTGGGGGCCGTTGCGGGGCATCTCATTATGGGTTTAAATCTGAGCCTATTGAGTTTATTCGGAATGGTGGGCCTGGCGGGTGTGGTGGTCAATGATTCCCTCGTGCTGATTGATGCTACCAACAGGCTTCGAGAGAAAGGCTCAAATGCACAGGAATCGGTAATTCGCGCCGGCGGGCTCCGTTTTCGCGCCATTATCCTCACCTCTCTGACCACCTTTGCGGGTCTGGCGCCCATGATCCTGGAAAAGAGCATTCAGGCCCAGTTTCTGATCCCCATGGCGGTCAGTCTCGGATTCGGGGTTCTGTTCGCCACCGGCATCACCCTTCTTCTGGTCCCATGCGGGTACGCCATCCTGGAGGACGTCCACAACCTGTTGGGTATAAACCGAAAAGAACCTGTTGAAGAGATTCCTGAAACCCCATAAGCTTTGTTTTTTTGAGGAACCGTCACACCCTTTTTTTACAAAAGAAATAGAGGTTGAAAAGATCTTCCGGTATCTCTTTAACTACTAAGTTTAAGCGTCCCGCTTTCGGCACCATAGTTTATAAAGGGCTGTGATCTTAACAGATTACAGCCCTTCTTTTTTGGGGGCTCAAAGTAGTTCGTGTAACTGCTGGGTCTGCCGGATAATCTAAGGCTGTGGGTCGTATCGGCTGAGCAACAGGGAGGCGTTTTGGCCGCCGAAGCCAAAGCTGTTGTTGATGGTCTTTCCGATTTCTTTGCGGATGGGTTTTTGAGGGACATAAAAAAGATCGCAGCTTTCATCGGGGTTTTCCAGGTTGATGGTGGCGTGAACCCTGCCGTTTTCGATCATCAGCGCCGTGGCGATGGTTTCGATACCCCCCGATGCGCCGATCAAATGGCCTGTCATGGATTTAGTGGAACTGATGGCCACATTTTTGGCGGCATTTCCAAGTGCTTTTTTGATGGCAAAGGTTTCGGCAGGGTCGTTCAGCGCGGTGGAGGTGCCGTGGGCATTGATATAGTCAATTTCTTCCGGGGCCACCTGGGCTCTTGTCATGCAATCTTTCATGGCCTGTGCCTGCATGTCAGGTTCCGGGTCGGGAGCGGCAATGTGATAGGCGTCCGACGTAGCGCCGTAGCCGGAGAGTTCGCAGTAAATGTGTGCGCCCCGGTCAAGTGCGTGGTTCAGCTCTTCTAAAATGATGATGCCGGATCCTTCACCCATGACAAAGCCGTCCCGGTCTCTGTCAAAAGGTCGTGAGGCTTTCTCCGGTTCATCATTCCTTTTGCTCATGGCGTTCATGCTCACGAAACCACCGAATACGAAAGGGGTAATGCACGCATCGGCGCCGCCCGTGACCATTATTTTTTCTTCACCCAGAAGAATCTGTTTGTAGGCTTCTATAATGGC
The DNA here is from genome assembly GCA_019314425.1 of Deltaproteobacteria bacterium. Taxonomy (GTDB): domain Bacteria; phylum Desulfobacterota; class DSM-4660; order Desulfatiglandales; family Desulfatiglandaceae; genus NaphS2. The sequence goes on from JAFCZI010000111.1 coordinate 3,152, forward strand.
ATGGTTTGCGGATGCGCAGGCCGTGGAGACGCTGCAGGCGATTCCCTTGATGCCAAATGCCATGGTAACATTGACCGGTATGGAACATATCTGTACGTGGGGCAGTGCAAAGGGGGAAACCCTTTTGGGGCCATTATGTTTAAGGAATTGTCGATACCACTTTTCGCAGAGATCCATGTTTTGGGCGCCGATACCCAGTATGACCCCCATGCTGCCGGGATCCATGCCTTCAACCACATAGGTGCGACGTCCTTTTTCCAGCTCAATGGCATCCAAAGCAAACCCCGCGTCTTCCAGGGCCAGTCTGGTGGCAGCCATGGCAAATTCGGAAGTCCTGCCAAGATACCGGAAGTCCTTATTCCTGTGCAGGTAATCGGTCAGTGAAAACCCGTCAATGGGGCAGGCAACCTGGCATGGATATTGATCCATTTCCCATCCTTCAAATTGAATATTTTTGGCCCCTGACTTGCCTTCCATGAGAGATTCCCAGTAGGCTTTCTTGCCGATGCCGATGGGTGTTATCGGCCCCAGGCCGGTGATGACCGCTCTTTTCTGCATATTCAGTTCCTTTCACACCGCCCTCATCCAGCAGGGTGCTTATAACTCCCGCCACTTTAGACTGCCTTTATCAATGATGCTGCTGTTTGAAAAAGGGCTGATCTTCAGCATATGACCGGTGTTTTGCGGCATCCAAGGTCCAAGCCATTGGGCCAGATGTGGGTAGATCGGATTCCAGAGTGTGTTCAAACGTGTAATGAGATCGGTATCCATCATTGAAGAACTTTCCCAAACAGAGATATCAGCTTGCATATTCCAACTACAAAAGGTACGCATACCCAGTTGGATTATAGGGTTTTCAGGGTTGAAAGGCTAGAACTTGTTGGATTTTTTTCAGTAACGCTGCCATTCAAAGTTTCCAAAATTTTTCGCGCCTGTAGATTGAATTTGATACGCGGAGCAAGTCATGATTGATACCTCTCCTGTTGCCTGCAAAGAATTTTTTTCATATTTAGAGAAATTATTTTCAATTTCAGTCAGTGATATCCGGGCGATGATCAAGGATTTTCATGTTGAAATGGGGAGAGGTTTGTCGGGTGATGAAAGTTCCCTCAAGATGATCCCTTCGTTTATTGACAAACCAAAGGGAAACGAGCGAGGGGATTTTTTTGCCCTCGACCTTGGCGGAACAAACTTCAGAGTGCTTGCCGTCAAACTTGACGGGAAGGGAAACGCCAGAGTGCCTTTTGCCAGCAAATTTGCCATCCCCCAAGAAGATATGCAGGGAACAGGGGTTGCGCTTTTTGATTTTATTGTCGGCTGTATTGATGCTTTTCTGACGGAAAACCAAGTTGACAGAAGCAAGACCTATGACCTCGCCTTTACATTTTCTTTCCCGGTAGAACAAACGAGCATTGCTGTGGGTAAGTTGATCGTCTGGACAAAAGGGTTTACGGCAACCGGTGTGCAGGGGCGGGATGTCGTGGGGCTGTTAATTGAAGCCTTGAAGCGGAAAAATATCAGCTGCATCAATATTACGGCTCTCGCCAACGATACGGTGGGTACCCTCGCTGCGAGAAGCTATGTCGACCCTGCCTGTGACATGGGTGTTATCATGGGAACCGGGACCAATGCTTGCTACCGGGAATCGATTTCCAACATAGAGAAACTGGACGTACCCATTGCAGACGGGCATATGATCGTCAATATGGAGTGGGGTAATTTTGACAAAGTAAGACGCACTTGCTACGACAGGCCCCTGGACAAAGCTTCGGTGAATCCGGGGGCCATGTTCCTGGAAAAAATGGTGTCCGGGATGTATCTCGGGGAGATCACCAGGCTTGTCTTGGTGGATTTGATAAGAAGAGACCTCATATTTGGAAATCAAGCCCACGGGGCTGGATGTTTTGCGAAAAGAGGTTCCTTGAGGACGAAAGGCATGTCCCGGATTGAGGGTGATAAAACAGATCGCCTTGATGGTGTGGCATTATTTTTTAAAACGAACGGCATTTCAAATATTACCCTTCACGATAAAATCCTGCTTCAACGTCTGTGCCGGATCGTTTCGGCCAGGGCAGCCAGGCTCGGGGCGGCAGCCATAAGCGCGGTATTGACCTGGATAGATCCGAAACTTAAAGATGTACATACGGTGGGGATTGATGGTTCACTTTTTGAGAAATATCCCGGATTCAAAACCAAAATGGATGATATGTTCAAAGAACTTTTTGGGGAAAAAGCGGAAAGGATAACCTTGGTGCATTCCAAAGACGGCTCCGGGAAAGGTTCGGCCATCATCGCTGCGGTTGCCGCGTCGTCTAAACCTTAACCCGGATAAACCGGAACCCAAAAGGTTTCGCGCAAAGGTGCCCCAGTACCATGTTGAGATTCTGAAAAATCACTGCAACGCAGTGAAAGGAAATCGTGGGAACCACATTCGGCCTGGTCCATCTGATCGGTTTCCTGAGTTCCTGGGTTGCCCCGTTTTTTACAGGATGGATAAAAGATATCCCCGGTTCTTTTTCGGGTGGTTTATATGTGGCCGCTTTTGTGCTGGCGGCGGGGATTATTCTTATCCTGGCCGTTAAAACGCCAAAAGAGCTTTGTTTTCGTGCGATTTGATCAGGGGGATGAATTTTCGATTGGCCCCCGGAAATGGGAATTGGTCGATTTCATGAAGCCGGACCCACCGGAAATCAACCGGCCCCCGTAACCGAACCCTGCCGCTAAGATAGGCGCATCGAAATACATCCATCACAATTTTGAAATGGGTGTACGCGTGTCGAATGCGGGCAATCCGTTCTCTGGTTTCCACCACCAGGTTGACTTCTTCCTTGATTTCCCGTGTGCAGGCCTCGGAAGGGGTTTCGCCACCCCTTATTTTTCCCCCCGGGAATTCCCACAAGCCGCCCAGCAGACCGTCCGGTTTCCGTTGTGTAATGAGAACCCTGGAATTTTTCCAGACGACGCCCACCGCAATGTGATACTCCGGTATCCGGGCTTTTTGGATGCGTTTGGGGTATTGGTTCACGGCGTTTTCTTTGTAAACACGGCATCCCCAGGCCAAGGGGCAACCATGGCAACGGGGATTTCTGGGGGTACAAACCAAAGCACCCAATTCCATCATGGCCTGATTGAATTCCCCGGGGCTCGATTTTTCAAGGAATGCTTCGGCGGCGATCTTAAACACTTTTCCGGCGGCAGGGTCGTTGACGGGAAGTTCCATTTGGTGGAAGCGGGCCAGCACCCGTTTTACATTGCCGTCTACGGCAGCATGAGGCTTTCCAAAGGCGATGCTCGAAACCGCTGCGGCGATATAATCACCGATGCCCGGAAGAGCCTTGAGCGATGCGCGGCGTTGGGGTACAACCCCACCATGGTTTTCCATGACCTCCCGGGCTGCCCGATGCAGGTTTCGGGCACGGGCATAATACCCAAGACCTTCCCATATCTTCAGCACTTCCTGCAGGTCAGCTTTAGCGAGTATTTCGGGTTCTGGAAAAGCGGCCAGGAATCTTTCGTAATAGGGGATGACTGTTTTGACCTGGGTCTGCTGCAGCATGACCTCGGAAACCCAGATGGCGTAGGGATCGGATGTGTTTCGCCAGGGAAGGGTACGGTGGTTTTTTCCATACCATCCCAGCAGTTCTTTTTGAATACGGTTCATAGGTTCAGGGCACCCGTGGGTTTCATTTTTCCGTCATCTCATCATAAAGATCTCTCTGGTCAATGACGCGCCGGGCTTTGAATTCCGTTCTCTCCAGCGTGCCCGGGGGCTGCATCTGAACCAGGGTGCGCAACCCCTTTGTTTTAAGGGCAACTTCGAGCGTTTCTGCCAGCTTCAAAGCCGATTCGTTACTCGTGCCGGGTATGGATTCCGCCTGGACGATCAGTTCGTCCATGGTTTTTTCCCGGGTGATCACAATGCGGAATTCATCGCCAAAACCGTCAATGCTCCGAATGGCATTTTCGATGGCGCTGGGGTATACGTTTTCTCCCCGCACCACAAACATGTCGTCCGCACGTCCGTAAACGCCCCGCGGCAGACGGGGATAGGTTCGACCGCAGGGGCAGGGTTCAAGGGTCCACATGGAAATATCGCCTGCCCGGAACCGTATCATGGGTTGGCTGGTCCGCTCCAGATGGGTGTATACGGTCACGCCCTCCTCGCCGTAGGGAACACGCTTTTCGGTCTCGGAATCCACCAGCTCGGCATAAACAATATCCTGCCACAAATGCATGCCCTTTCGGTGCTCGCATTCGCCGTTGGTCATCCATGGGGTCATTTCCGCGGTGGAGCCGGTGTCGATACAGATGCCGCCGTATGTGTTTTCAATCCGTTTTTTGGTGGCAGGGA
>JAFCZI010000399.1 GCA_019314425.1 Deltaproteobacteria bacterium
CTATTAAACCCGGCAGCAGAGTGCATTCTGATAGATCCACAAGGGCGGAAGGGTTCATGGTATCAACGGAAACGGGTCGGATTTCCTCGAAAAAACCGTCCTTTATGCTGATAAGGACGTTTTCTCGGACAGGCGCACCGGACCCATCAATCATCCATCCTGCCAAAATCGGTTTTTCGTAGGACATTCTGTCTACCCGCTGCTCGAAAAAGACGAAAAACAACCTCTTCCATCGGACGCTCTTTTTCGACCACAGATCGGCGACAAGGTCAAGCACAAAGCCGGCAAAACGCCAAAACTCTCTTGGAAATCGGCGGCTTTTGTGTTACAAGGAAGTGTTGATGCACTCGTGAAGAGTCACGAATCTATCTATAGATGGCGTTGTAAAAGGTTCCATATACAAGGCGTAGTGGTTTTTCAGGATCGTCTGGCATACAGGTCGTATGTTGAGATTCTGAAAAATCACTGCAACGCAGTAGATGGGACTTTTTACGGCGCCATCAACTTTATCTCATTTGAGGCGACGTATGATCGACGACCCTAACAAACATCACCTATCCACGGAAGACAAGGAGATTATCCTTGTGGGAACGGCCCATGTGTCCACAGAAAGTGCCGATCTGGTAGAACGCGTGATTGAAGAAGAGAAACCGGATACGGTGGCTATAGAACTCTGCCAGTCCAGATACCAGGCCATGACCGATAAGAACCGGTGGCAGGAAACGGATTTGATTAAGGTGATCAAAGAAAAAAAGGCGTTTTTACTCCTTTCCAATCTCATGCTGGCCTCCTTCCAGAAAAAAATCGGGAAGAAACTGGGCATCAAGCCGGGCGAAGAGATGCTTCGCGCCATCAATACGGCCAAGAAAATGGAAGCCGACATTCACCTGGCCGACCGGGATGTTCGAACCACCCTTTCCAGAACGTGGCGGCTTATGGGATTCTGGACGAAATTCAAACTCCTGTTCCACCTCATCACCTCCATGGGAGATATGGAGGACATCGAAAAAGAGGACATCGAAAAACTGAAAGAGCAGGATGTCCTTGAAACCCTGCTGAAAGAACTGGGGAAAGCCCTGCCGGATTTACAGCGGGTGCTCATTGATGAGAGGGATCAATACCTGGCACATAAAATCAGGACCGCTCCCGGGAAAAAAATCGTTGCTGTGGTTGGCGCCGGCCATGTTCCGGGCATCAAAAAATACTGGGAAAAACCCGTGGACATCGCTGCCCTTGAAATCATCCCGCCAAAGGGGAAATGGGGCGGTTTTTTTAAATGGGGAATTCCTACGCTGGTCATTTCGTTGATCATTCTCGGTTTCTATATGGCGGGCGCCAATGCGGGCGCAGACATGATCAAATGGTGGGTTCTGACCAATGCGGTCCTTGCGGGTCTGGGCGCCGCCATTGCGCTGGCACACCCCCTCACCGTGGCAGCCGCCTTTTTTGCATCTCCCATCACCTCATTAAACCCCATGGTCGCCGCAGGTTGGGTGGCCGGGCTGGTGCAGGTTTTTCTCGTTAAACCGAAGGTGAAGGATTTTGAACAGCTTCCGGAAGACATTGTTTCCGTAAAAGGATTCTGGAAAAACAAGATCACCCGGATACTGCTCATCGTGGTATTGACCAACCTGGGAAGTTCTCTCGGCGCGTTTGTGGCCATTCCACTGATGGCAAGAGCGTTTTAAACGCTGTAATACTCCAGATACCAGGCAATAAAAGCCCTGATACCCTCTTTCAGGGGTGTCTTTGGGGAAAATCCAAGCTTTTCTCTGGATTTCGTAATGTCAGCGGATGTTTCAGCCACATCACCCGGCTGCATGGGAAGCATGTTTTTTTCCGCTTTCCGCCCCAGTTCCGACTCAATAGCCTGAATAAAGTCCATCAATGTCGTGGAATCGGAATTTCCCAGATTGAAGATTTCATATGGGGTCGGTCGTTCGATGGCGCTTACCGTGCCGGCCACGATATCATCAATATAGGTGAAGTCCCGCCGCATGTCGCCATAATTAAAAACATTGATGGGACGATCGTGAAGGATCGCATCCGTAAAAAGAAAAAGGGCCATGTCCGGTCGGCCCCACGGACCATATACCGTAAAAAACCTCAGGCCCGTGCAGGGGATGTCATAGAGGTGACTGTACGCATGGGCCATCAGTTCATTGGCCTTTTTTGTTGCTGCATAAAGGCTGATGGGATTATCGACCCGGTCTTCCACGCTGTAAGGGTTTTTTTTGTTTTTGCCATATACGGAGGAAGAGGAAGCGTAAACGAAATTTTCCACCCGGAACTCCCGGGCCATTTCAAGCAGGTTCAAAAA
>JAFCZI010000400.1 GCA_019314425.1 Deltaproteobacteria bacterium
TTGCAAACACCAAATCAAGAGAAACACCAATAGGGGGAATAGAAGTAATAGAACCCAGCCTCCTACGGTAAAAAGGAAGGCCCTTTGCACCCGAATAACATATACGGGCGTAAAAAAATCGAGCAGGAGAACGACGCCGAAACCGATCAAGTTGGCGATCAAATGCAGTGAATAAAAGCCATAGAGGCCGTTTCCGTTCCGTTTCATACTTCTCCCAATGCGGATTGCCGGATGAATACTATCCCAGACCTTGATCCATACCCGTATTTCAGAGTTTCAAACCGGTTCACCGACCCGGATCGGTTCATTCAATTCTTTCTTCAACCCGCGACCGTGAACCAGGGAGTACAGGAGGGGCACCAGGATGAGCGTTACAAACCCGCCGACCAACAGTCCCCCAATCACCGTAATCCCGAGCGCATTCCAGATTTCAGACCCTTCCCCTTTTGAAAGCACCAGGGGAACCATGCCGAATATGGTGGTAAAACTTGTCATGAGCACGGGACGGAGGCGTGTTTTGCCCCCCGTGATAACCGCATCATAAAGCGCCATTCCGTTTGCCCTCAACTGCTTGGTGTAATCCACCAGCACAATGGCGTTTTTCACCGATATGCCCATGAGCATAATGACGCCGATGAAGGATATCACATTAAGCGGCGTGGCAGTGAGGGCGAAGGCCCAGATGACCCCCACAAAGGCGACCGGAACCGAGAACATGATGATGAACGGGTCTGTAAAATCTTCAAATCCTCCTGCCATGACCATGTAAACAAGGATTGCGCCAAGGATTAACAGCAGGGTCAGGTCATTAAACGCTTTTCGCTGTTCTTCCACTTCGCCTCCCCATTCAATGGAAACGCCCGATGGTACGTCGAGCAATTTCATTCGGGCGCGAATATCGCGTACCACATCACCCAGGACCCTTCCCTGTACTCCCGCCTGTACGCGAGTGACCCTGACGCGGTTTTTACGCGCAATCTCCACCGGACCGAATGTCTCTTCGATGGATGCCACGTTGCGGAGTTTAATGTTTTGGCCCGTGAGGGTCATGATGGTTGTTTCCCCGATCTGCCGGATGCTGCGCCTCTCGCCTTCTTTCAACCGCAGCTCAATATCGAAATCGTCGCCGGCCTCACGGAATTTCGTGTCGTCGAATCCATAATAGTTGGTTCTGAGCGCATCCGCCACCAGGGCCACATTCAGGCCCAGGGAGGCAGCCTTGTCCCTGTCGAGTCGGACGCGGATTTCAGGCCGCGGCCGCTTTCTGCTGATGGAAACATCCACTGTTCCCGGAACGCCTTCCACCGCGCGGCGGATTTTTTCGGCGAATTCGTTGGTGGCCTTCAGGTCGTGACCCAGCACCTCGATGCTGATGGCCTTGCCGCCGCCTAAAAAAGCCTTTTGTACAGCGCTCACCGCGCTGGCGGAGTATTTTTCAACCCCCGGCAACGCCATCACCTTGTTGCGAAGTGTATCACTGATCGCTTTTGCCGGGCGATTACGCTTCTCTTTGTCCACCAGGCGTCCGCCAATACGGCCGATATTTGTCCCTTCCTAAAATCCGAGGGCTGTCAGGAAACCCTTTTTGGTCTGGCCGGCAATGGCATAAGAGGCGTCCATCTCCGGGACCGCATCAACCGCTCTGAGCATCTCTTCCGTTACCCCGGCAGTAACCCCGCCCCGGGTTCCCTCCGCCATTTCAATGACAACCTCTACTTCGCCTGAATCGACTTCCGGAAAAAACTCGGTTCCTACCAGAGGGATAAGGGTCAGACTGGCGAGAAATACCAGGGCAATGAAGAAAATCGTCATTTTGGAGTGCCGCAACACCCATCTGATCAGGCCGGCATATGTCGCTTCCAGCCCATTGAATATCCGTTCGCTCCATACCAATATACGATTTGTCGTTCTTTCTCCCTTGGGGCGGACCAACCGGGAACACAACATGGGCGTAAGCGTCAAAGACACAAAAAGAGAGGTCAAAATCGTAACCAGGATGATGAAGGCCAACTGACCAAAGATAATCCCGGCGAGTCCCTTGACAAAAAGGAGCGGAACAAAGACAGCCACGATGGTCAGGGTCGATGCGGCCACGGCCATACCGACCTCGGATGCTCCGGAAACGGAAGCCGCTTTCGGAGCTTCTCCTTCATCTACATGTCTGATCACGTTTTCCAGCACCACAATGGCGTCATCCACCACCATGCCCACGGCGATGGCAAGGCTCATGAGGGAAATCACATTGAGGGTATATCCAATGGCGTACAGCCCGACAAAGGCGGCTATCATGGAGAAGGGTATGGCCAGGGTCACGATAAG